>NZ_JBHVSY010000038.1:0-60636 GCF_042884935.1 Streptomyces sp. NPDC058092 | reverse complement strand
AGCGACGTGCGGCGAAAGTCGCATGCGTCGTTCGGGCTGGGGGCCGTTGGAAAAGGGCCTGCTCAGCAGGCACCTCGCCGACGGCCCACCAGTACCCTCTGGCACAACCTCAGCGAGGCCGCCGAGCGGAGCATCTCCCAGCACCGCCGATGCCTGCGAGTCCTGGTGCCCGAGACACCTGAAACGCCCGAGACAGAGCCCGACCCGGCGGAGGAGTCCTCCGGCTCACCGTGGCCGACCGGCCACCGGTTCGCCGACCGAACCCGGACCATGCATGCCACGATCCATGCCCTGGTAGAGGCAGGGCATAGCCGTCGCGCGATTCAGCGGCAGCTCGGCATGACGAGCCGAACCGTCAAACGGTACGCGGACGCCGCCCGGCCTGAAGACCTCTTCACCGGTCAGGGGCAGACCCGGACCTCGGTCCTCGACGAGTACAAGCCCTACCTGGACGACCGCTGGAACGAAGGCCGCACCAACGCCTGGAAACTATGGGAAGAGATCGTCCCACTCGGCTATCAGGGCAGCTACCAGCGCGTTCGCGCGTACCTCCGCCAGAAGCGCACCTCGCCGCGGCCCGTGACAGCCCGTCCTCCCTCGCCCAGGGCCGTCGCCGGATGGGTTCTCCGCCGCCCGGAAACCCTCTCCGAGACCGAACACCTCCACCTGAAGAACGTCCGGGCCAACTGCCCCGAGATCGACGCACTCACCGGGCATGTCCGGTCCTTCGCGACCATGCTCACCGAGCGCCAGGGTGAGCGCCTGCCGGACTGGCTCGCCGCAGTCAGACAGGACGACCTCCCCAGCCTCCACACCCTCGCCGCGGGCATCGACCGCGACCGCGAAGCCGTCATCGCCGGCCTCACCCTCCCCTGGAATTCAGGTGTCGTCGAAGGGCATGTCAACCGGATCAAGATGCTCAAGCGCCAAATGTTCGGCCGCGCCGGCTTCCAACTCCTCAGAAAAATAGTCCTGTTGTCGTAACAGCTAGTGACGGCATCACGACACTACTGGTGAATAAAGCCAGCCGAACAAGTTGTCGCCAACCGCATTTCACGCCCCGGCGACACCGTCGATGCGCTCCCGGATCAGGTCGGCATGGCCGTTGTGACGTGCGTACTCCTCAATCATGTGGACCATGATCCAGCGCAGTGAAACCCCTCCGTCACCTACGTGGCTGGCTTCCTGCTCAGACAGCCGACCGGAGTCGTCCAGCGAGGCGGCAGCGATGAGCTCACGCCCTCGACCGACCTCTGTCTGCCAGACCGCCATGGCCTCGTCGAGTCCTCGGCCATCCTCAAGTGCAAAGCCGTCGACGTTGCTCTCCCCGAAGACTGCGTGCACGTCCTGGCCGGCGAACACACGCTGGAACCAGTTGCGTTCCACCTCGGCCATGTGCTGGACGAGGCCCAGCAGTGTCATCGACGACGGCGCAGCCGAGGCCAGCCGCAATTGATCGTCTTTGAGACCTGAGCACTTCAGGGCGAGAGTGGCACGGTGAAAGTCGAGCCACGATTCCAGCATGGCGCGCTCGCCAGCATGTGCGGGTGGGATAGGGCGTCCATCCGGTGTCGAAGTCATGCCAGGACCCTGGCACACGCCGCCATGAACTTCGCGGTCCTTCGCTGGCGACGAACACTCGCTACCGCCCTCTCCCAACGAGCCACCTGGACTCTGCCGCTCGGAAATTCGAAGGCAAGGCGGATCACTGAGAGTGGTCGCGTCACAGAAGTTGAGCCAGAACCCCAGAACCCAGAACGAACAGCAGATGTTCGCCACTTCGGGATGCATCCCACCGAGCGCGGAAATCGAACTGCTCATCAGAAGTGACAGCGGTCAGCCCGGTCTGATCAGTCGCCGGCCGGAAGACGCTCGTGCTGGATGTCGTCCAACGCGGTCACAAGGCCGTCCAGGATCTCCACGAACTCCGGTACTGGGACTTCCACGACGAAGACGTGCCCTGCGTGCGCGGGATGCGTGAGCAGGTGCTCCTTGCGCCAGAACTCGAAGGTGAGTGTCAGGCTGTCCCGGTTGCGGAACAGCGAGCTGATCAGGTTGTCCGTGGTGGGACCCCATTCCAGTCCCCGGTACCGACCGCGGGGACCGGCATCGGTGTCGTGAGGTGTCTCGGAACCCAGCAGGAGACGCCGGTGGTTGACCTCGGCGGGCAAGTCAGGCCAGGGCAGCGGTGAACCCTTGCCAGAGCGCACACAGTTGGCGGTCTCCAGCACCGTGTGCCGGAACTGCGCAACGAAGGCCATGTTGTCGTCGCAGGTCAACCACTGTCCCGCCGCCCACAGGTCCACTCGACGCAATCCGTGATCCCGGTCGCCGATTTCGACGGCGAACCTGCGTTTGTCTCCCAGGGGTACTGTCACGCCAGGACCGTTTCAGGCTCCGCCCCCCGCCGCAAGCCTGTTGTTGGGGAGCCCGCCGGGCCGCGATGGGCGTGCTGCTCATCTTCGTGAATCGTGCAGGAGCCCGAGCCGTGACGGTGGTCACCCGGCTGTCAGACCCTCGGCCTACGGTGCACGTATGGAGATGGACAGCCCGCAGGACGTAGGCGCAGCGTTCGGAGCGGTGATCCTCGGCGGCACGGTGAGCGGGAAGCCGCCCCCGCCAGACTCCCCCCTCGGTCGAGTGCGCGCGTTCATCGCCGAGCATGGCGCCGACGCTCTCCGGACGGAGCACATTGGAGCAGCGCAAGAGGGGCGCCCCCTGCTCCCGTGAGCAGACACGACGAAGCCCCGACTCCTCACCTTCGAGGGGCTGGGGCTTCGTTGGTTCAGGCGGAGCGAGGTCAGGGCTGTACCGCCTGCTCTTCATGTAACCGGGCGGGCAGGCATCGAGCGCATCGACGATGCGATGTGCGCTCTACCCCGGTCGCGATGCGTAGTGCGCTGTACGACGATCGGCACATGACGTTTGAGCTGGACAGGCGCCGGGCCGTGTGGAAGCAACTCGCGCAGGAGATCAGGCGCCGGGTCGAGTTGGGGGAGTACCCGGCAGGCGAGGCGATCCCTTCCACCATTGAGCTCGCCGCCGAGTTCGACGTGTCCACCTCGACGATGCGCAAGGCCCTGGTGGCCCTGACTGAGGACGGGACACTGTGGGCTGAGCCGGGCATGGCGACGTACGCCAGGGACGCCCCGTAGACCCGATGGCGGAGCTTCCGGGGAAATTGCCCACAAACACTATCACTGTTTCGGCATGGTCATGGGCAACCTCGGCGCCACCTCGCACGGCGCCTGGATCGTGATCCCGGCGCCCTCCTTCGAGCCCGCCGCGGTGCTGGCCGCCGTGCAACAGGAGCGCTGCACCTCGCTCTACGGCGTCCCCACCATGTTCATCGCCGAGCTGAACCTCCCCGACTTCGCCTCGTACGACCTCTCCTCGCTGCGCACCGGCATCATGGCCGGATCGCCCTGCCCGGTCGAGGTGATGAAGCGGGTCGTCGCCGAGATGCACATGGACGAGGTGTCCATCTGCTACGGCATGACGGGGACCTCGCCGGTGTCCACCCAGACCCGCCGCGACGACGACCTGGAGCGCCGCACCGGCACGGTCGGCCGCGTCATGCCGCACATCGAGGTCAAGGTCGTCGACCCGGTGACCGGCGTGACCCTGGAGCGCGGCGCGGCGGGCGAACTCTGCACCCGGGGCTACAGCGTGATGCTCGGTTACTGGGAGCAGCCCGAACGCACCGCGGAGTCGATAGACGAGGGCCGCTGGATGCACACCGGGGACCTCGCGGTGATGCGCGAGGACGGCTACGTACAGATCGTCGGCCGGATCAAGGACGTGATCATCCGCGGCGGCGAGAACGTGTATCCGCGGGAGGTCGAGGAGTTCCTCCACGGCCACCCGAAGATCGCGGACGTGCAGGTGGTGGGCGTACCGGACGAGATGTACGGCGAGGAGATCCTGGCCTGCGTCATCCCGAGGGACCCGGCGGACCCGCCGCCCCTGGACGAGGTGACGGGCTACTGCCGCGACCAGCTGGCGCGCTACAAGATCCCGCGGCGGCTGCGGATCCTGGAGACCTTCCCGATGACGGTCAGCGGGAAGGTCCGCAAGATCGAACTGCGGGAGCGCTACGGCCGGTAGGACCGGATCGCCCCGGGCGTCGTCAGGCGGCCTCGATGATGTCGCCAGCCATGCCCCGGGTCGCGGCCGCCCATTCGATCAGCAGCACCTCGTAGGCGGCGGATTCCACGGACGACCAGTCCTGGCCGGCTCCCGCGTCGACCAACGCCCGTATCGCCTCGTTCGCCTGGGCGGCGGACGGGTGCGTCGGTCGGGTCGTGCGCGGCGGGCCGGTGGGCGGGGTCTGTCGTGGAGTTAAAACCATGGCCCTACCTTAAGGCCCGCCACTGACAACGGACCGAACATTTGTGGCCCCTGGCTCGAACGTGACCTATTGCACTCACTGTTGCCGGCCGGTTCCGCTGAGGCGCGGGTCGTGCTCGGCGCGCGGGATCTCGCGGCGCATGCAGACCCTCGGCCAGCGGTCCAGGCCGTGTTCCGCCTCCTCCGCCCTGATCTTCCGCAGCCCGTCGGTGAGTTCGGATTCCGCGAGCGCACGGAAGCCGAGGCGGGTGTAGTACGGGGCGTTCCACGGGACGTGGGAGAAGGTCGTCAGCGTGAGCGCGTCCAGCCGGCCGGCGGCCGCCCACCCGGCGAGATGGTCGATGAGCGTGCTGCCCAGTCCGCGCCGTGCGACGGCCGGATGGACGGAGACCTGCTCGATGTGGGCCGCGCCGTCGACCGGGTCGGCGATCAGATAGCCGAGCGGGCGGTCGTCGCCGTCCGCGGCCACCCAGGCACGGCCGGCCCGGCGGTAGCCGTCCAGCAGGTCGAGGGGCGGCGGATCGTCGTCCGCGACGGCGGTCATGCCGAGCGTGCGGAACGGTTCGCCGGCGGCGCGCTCGATGTCCTGCAGCAGCGGAAGATCGGAGCGGCGGGCGGTACGGATACGCATGCGGCCAGTATGGCGCCCGCGTATGACGGCCGGTCTCAGGCGCCGGTGCTGATCAGCTCGTCCGCAGGGGTGTTGACCGGCTGCGGCGTTCCCGTGAGGTCCATCGTGAAGAGCGGGATGCCGAGCCCGTCCGCGCGCGCCTCGGCGTCCTTGGCATAGCCCGCGAGTGAGAAGTGCACGCTCCTGGCGGACGCGGTCAGCGCGTGCAGCCAGAGGCATTCGACGTCGTGCAGCGCGGTCGGGCGGGTGGTGGCGTCGACCTGGGCGATCAGCCCGGTGGCCCGCAGGTCGATCCGCGCGGGGGAGCGCTCCGCGGGCTGTACGTCGTCGTGGTAGCCCAGCCACTTCAGATACAGGGCGGCGCCGGCGACCGCGTCGTGTGCCGTACGGATCGGCCGCGGCCGGAACGCCGGCCGGGGCGGCGGCGCGGTGCGCGGCAGCGGGATGTGGGACGGCCGGGCGGACCCGGTGCCGTCGGTGGGGGCGGCGGTGCCGTCGTGGGCCGTCACCGGACGGACCGGTATGCGCAGCACTGTGCCGCACGGGCAGCACAACTCCGGCTGCGGCCACTGGTCGAGCCGCCCGCAGCTACGGCAGCGCACCGTCACCCAGTCGTCGTTCCAGGTGCGGTGCGTGATCGGTACGACCGGGGCGCCGCGCAGCACGGGCGGGGAGGCCGGCGCACCGCACGGACACGGATAGACCGGCGTGCTGTACGCGTGGTCGCGGCGGCAGGCCGGACAGCGTACCGGCACCGACTCCACCATGGTCTCCCTCCGGCCCCGGGCGTGTGCCCCGGCGGCGGGCCGCCTCGGCGCGCCCCGACGCGCCGGAGCCGACCTGTACGGGCCGGCTCCGCTCCGTACCCCCATGGTCCACCAGGAGCGAGGCCCTGGGGAGCGACTTGGCGTACTTCGCGGACCGGCGCGCGCATCGGTCCGCGCCGCGCGGGCTCTCTTGACGGCCGCCCGGGCGCGCTTTAGATTGACTTCCGTATAACAGAATCAATTTTCCGCAATGTGGAATTAACGCGGAATCAATGCGGGATTGGTGCTCTCAGGTGGCGCGACAGAGCCCGACTCCACCAGGTCCGAGCAGGAGCACTCAATGCCTCGAATGACCGCTGCCCGAGCGGCAGTTGAGATCCTCAAGCGCGAAGGCGTCAGCAACGCGTTCGGTGTGCCGGGCGCGGCGATCAACCCCTTCTACGCGGCCCTCAAGGCCTCCGGCGGGGTTCATCACACGCTCGCCCGCCATGTCGAGGGCGCCTCCCACATGGCGGAGGGGTACACCCGGGCGCGCCCGGGCAACATCGGCGTCTGCGTCGGCACGTCCGGACCGGCCGGCACCGACATGATCACCGGCCTCTACTCCGCGATCGCCGACTCGATCCCGATCCTCTGTGTCACCGGCCAGGCGCCGACCGCCGTGCTCCACAAGGAGGACTTCCAGGCGGTCGACATCGCCTCGATCGCGGCGCCCGTCACCAAGGCCGCCACGACCGTCCTCGAAGCAGCCCAGGTCCCGGGCGTCTTCCAGCAGGCCTTCCACCTGATGCGCACCGGCCGCCCCGGCCCGGTCCTCATCGACCTGCCCATCGACGTCCAGCTCACCGAGATCGAGTTCGACCCCGATCTGTACGAGCCGCTGCCGGTGCACAAGCCCGCCGCGACCCGCAAGCAGATCGCGCGCGCCCTGGAGATGCTGAACGCCTCCGAGCGCCCGCTGCTCGTCGCGGGCGGCGGCATCATCAACGCCGACGCGTCCGAACTCCTCGTTGAATTCGCAGAGTTGACCGGCGTCCCGGTCGTCCCGACTCTGATGGGCTGGGGCATCATCGCCGACGACCACGAGCTGAACGCGGGCATGGTCGGCCTGCAGACCTCGCACCGCTACGGCAACGCGAACTTCCTGGAGTCCGACTTCGTCCTCGGCATCGGCAACCGCTGGGCCAACCGCCACACCGGCAAACTGGACGTCTACACCCGGGGCCGCACCTTCGTCCACGTGGACATCGAGCCCACCCAGCTCGGCAAGATCTTCGCCCCCGACCTCGGCATCGCCTCCGACGCCAAGGCGGCGCTGGAGCTGTTCGCCGAGGTGGCGCGCGAGCTGAAGGCCGCCGGGAAGCTCAAGGACCGCTCGGAGTGGGCCGCGTCCACCCAGGAGCGCCGGGCCACGCTGCAGCGCCGTACGCACTTCGACAACGTGCCGCTGAAGCCGCAGCGGGTGTACGAGGAGATGAACCGGGCCTTCGGCCCCGAGACCCGGTACGTCACCACGATCGGCCTCTCCCAGATCGCCGGTGCGCAGATGCTGCACGTCCACCGGCCGCGCCACTGGATCAACTGCGGCCAGGCGGGCCCGCTCGGCTGGACCATCCCGGCCGCGCTGGGCGTCGCCACGGCCGACCCGGAAGGCTCCGTCGTCGCGCTCTCCGGCGACTACGACTTCCAGTTCATGCTGGAGGAGCTGGCGGTCGGCGCACAGCACCGCATCCCGTACGTCCACGTCCTGGTGAACAACTCCTACCTGGGCCTGATCCGCCAGGCGCAGCGCAACTTCGACATCGACTTCCAGGTCAGCCTGGAGTTCGAGAACCTCAACTCGCCGGAGCTCGGCGTCTACGGCGTCGACCACGTCAAGGTCGTCGAGGGTCTGGGCTGCAAGGCGATCCGCGTCACCGAGCCCGACCAGCTGCTGCCGGCCTTCGAGGAGGCCAAGAAGCTGGCCGCGGAGTTCCGGGTCCCGGTGGTCGTCGAGGCCATTCTGGAGCGCGTGACGAACATCGCGATGAGCGGTACGGACATCGCGTCCGTCAACGAGTTCGAGGACATTGCGACGGACCCGTCCCACGCCCCGACCGCGATCCGCCCGCTGACGGCATCCTGACGGCCTGCCGGCCCGACCGTGGCCCCCGTCCCCGACTCCTGGGGGCGGGGGCCACGGTCATGGGCCCGGCCCGGCCCGTCCGGTGTCCGGGGCCGGAACCCTTGCGGCGGGGGCCGGCACCCCGGGCACAGAACCGGAACGCAACGCGAAGCAGGGCGCGGAGTACGGGACCGTATCCGTACTCCGCGCCCTGGCACGGGAAAACAGAACTGGGGTCGCGGCGGCGGCGATCGGGCCGGAAGCCCTCGTCCCCTTCAGGTCAGGAGACGAGCAGGCCCACCTGCCCCCACCACCGCACTGGCATCGCACAACCGCCGCGACCTCGTCCTGCCCGCACCGCATGACATCCCTCATCCGGATTCGCGGCGCGAGCAGGGCTCGGTGGGAGGCTCAGTCCTCGCGCATGGGCGGACGGCCTCCCTCGCTGTGAGGCTCAGTCCTCGCGCAGGGCGCGGACGGCCTCCTCCACGCGCGTGCCGTAGTCGGCGTCGGCGGCGTGGAAGTGGGCGAGGTTCTTCTCGATCACGTCGTCGCGGGTCACCTGGGAGAGGCCCCCGGCGATGTTGGCGACCAGGCGGCCCTTCTCGTCCCCGGACATCAGCCGGTACAGCTCGCCCGCCTGGAAGAAGTCGTCGTCCTTGATGTGGGCGGGCGCCGCGTGGGTGCCGGTCCAGCCGTGGATCGCGAGCGGGGCGGAGAGTGCCGCGTCGGTCTGGGCGGGGCCGGCGTACGAGTTGGGCTCGTAGTTCTTGTCGTGGCGCGCGCCGTTGCGCGTGGCGTGCAGCCCGTCCCGGCCGTAGTTGTCGACGACCGCGGTGCGCGGCGCGTTCACCGGGAGCTGGGTGTGGTTGACGCCCAGCCGGTAGCGGTGCGCGTCCGCGTAGGCGAACAGCCGGCCCTGGAGCATCTTGTCCGGGGACGGGCCGATGCCGGGCACGAAGTTGTTCGGGGAGAACGCGGCCTGCTCGACCTCGGCGAAGACGTTGTCCGGGTTGCGGTCGAGGACCAGCCGGCCCACGCGCAGCAGCGGGTAGTCCGCGTGCGGCCACACCTTGGTCAGGTCGAACGGGTTGAAGCGGTAGTCCGCGACCTCGGCGGCCGGCATGACCTGCACGTACAGCGTCCAGGACGGGTTCACGCCGCGCTCGATGGCCTGGAGCAGGTCCGTCTGGTGCGAGTTGCCGTCCTTGCCCGCGAGTTCGGCAGCCTGCTCGCTGGAGAGGGAGCGCACGCCCTGGTTCGTCTTGAAGTGGTACTTGACGAAGAAGGCCTCGCCCCCGGCGTTCGTCCACTGGTACGTGTGCGAGCCGTAGCCGTTCATGTGACGGTACGAGGCGGGGATGCCGCGGTCGCCCATCAGCCAGGTGACCTGGTGGGTCGCCTCGGGCGTGTGGGCCCAGAAGTCCCAGACGTTGTCCGGCTCCTGACGGCCCGTGAACGGGTCGCGCTTCTGCGAGTGGATGAAGTCGGGGAACTTGACCGGGTCCTTGATGAAGAACACCGGGGTGTTGTTGCCGACCAGGTCGTAATTGCCCTCGTCCGTATAGAACTTGAGGGCGAAGCCGCGCGGGTCGCGTACGGCGTCCGCGCCGCCCAGCGAGTCGGCGACGGTCGAGAAGCGGATGAATGTCTCGGTGCGCTTGCCGACCTCGGAGAGGAAGTCCGCGCGGGTGAACGCCGTGATGTCATCGGTCACTTCGAAGTAGCCGTACGCGCCGGAGCCGCGGGCGTGGACCACGCGCTCCGGTATGCGCTCCCGGTTGAAGCGGGCCAGCTTCTCCAGCAGGTGCTGGTCCTGGAGGAGGATCGGGCCACCGACGCCGGCGGTGGCGGAATTCTGGTTGTCGGCGACCGGGGCGCCTGACTCGGTCGTAAGCACACGCTGCGTCATGGTGTCGGGGCGACCTTCCGTACGGGAGCTGCTGAGCTGCTGAACTGCGACGGCTCGGGGCTCCAGGAGCGTAAGTACGCCCCGAACCCGACGTCAACAGATTGTTGAATTTGGGAGTCTGGTATTCCGGATGGCGTCGACGCCTGGGCGCGACAGGACAGGTGTCGGCGCCGACGCCATCCGGAAGTCTCTGGTTGCCGGGCCCGGCGGGGCCCGGACGGCCAGGCCCGGACGGCCGGACCTGGGTGGTCAGGCCAGGACGGCCTGGCCCGGACGGTCAGGCCCGGACCGGCTGACCCGACAGGCGCTCGACCGAGCGCAGCAGTGCCGAGTGGTCCAGGCCGCCGTCGCCCTGGGCGCGCAGCGAGGCGACGAGCTGGGCGACCACGGCGCCGACGGGCAGCGCGGCACCGACATTGCGGGCGGCGTCCGTGACGATGCCCATGTCCTTGTGGTGCAGGTCGATCCGGAAGCCCGGCGCGAAGTCCCGCTTCAGGAAGTTGTCCTTCTTACGGGTCAGGACCGTCGAACCGGCCAGTCCGCCGCCCAGGACATCCAGCGCGGCGGCGAGGTCGACGCCGGACTTCTCCAGGAAGACGACCGCCTCGGCGCACGCCTGGATGTTGACCGCGACGATCAGCTGATTGGCGGCCTTCACCGTCTGCCCGGAGCCGTGCGGACCGCACAGCACGATGGTCTTGCCGAGCGCCCGGAGGATCGGCTGCGCGGTGTCGAAGTCGGCCTGCTCACCGCCGACCATGATCGACAGCGCGGCCTCGATCGCACCGGCCTCGCCGCCGGACACCGGGGCGTCCAGCACCCGGATGCCCTTCTCCCTGGCGTTCTTCGCGAGGTCCACGGAGGTCTGCGGGGTGATCGATGACATGTCGATCAGCAGTGCGCCGTGCTTCGCGTTCTCCAGGATGCCGTCGGGGTCGTACGCGATGGCCTCGACCTGCGGGGAGGCGGGCACCATCGTGATGACGACATCGGCGTCCCGGACCGCCTCGGCGATCGAGCCCGCGCCCGTGCCGCCGGCCGCGACCAGCCGATCGATCTTGTCCTGCTCCAGGGTGTAACCGGTGACGTCGTACCCGGCCCCGATCAGGTTCTCGGACATGGGGGAGCCCATGATGCCGAGACCGATCCACGCAACCTTGGGGAGGTTGTTGCTCATGAGGGTGCCTTCCGATAAGCGTGTGTACGAGGGGGAGTTGCCACCCTCAGCGGGCGGCCCGCGCGGTGGCCGGCAGCCACTCGAAGGCCTCGGCGCTCGGGCGGTCACCCGGCTTGTACTCCAGGCCGACCCAGCCGTCGTATCCGGCCTTCGTCAGCTCGTCGAGGAGCTGTTCCAGCGGGAGGGAGCCGGTGCCGGGTGCGCCGCGCCCCGGGTTGTCGGCGATCTGGACATGGCCGGTCTTCTCGGCGTACGCCGTGATGACCTGGCCGAGGTCCTCGCCGTTCATCGACAGGTGGTACAGGTCCAGCAGGAACTTCGCGTTCCCGAGCCCTGTCGCCGCGTTGACCTTGTCGACGATCTCGATGCCGGCCGGTGCGCTCACCAGGGGGTAGCGCGGTGATTCCGGCCTGTTGAGGGTCTCGATCAGCAGGATCGCCCCGATCCGGTCGGCCGCGCGGGCGGCGACGACCAGGTTCTCCAGGGCGAGTTCGTCCTGCACGGCCGGGTCCACGCCGTCGACGCGGTTGCCGTAGAGCGCGTTGAGCGCCTTGCAGCCGACCGAGGCGGCGAAGTCGGCCGACACATCGATATTGGCGCGGAAGCGGTCCGACTCCGCACCGGGCACGGAGAGCGCGCCGCGGTCGGGGCCGGGCAGCTGTCCGGCATAGAAGTTCAGCCCCACCAACTGCGTGCCTGCGTCGTCGAGCGCCTTCTTGAGGGCGTCGAGCTCGGCCTGCGGCGGAGTGGGGGTCCCGATCCAGGGCCACCACAGCTCGACCGCCGTGAAGCCGGCCGCGGCGGCGGCCGCGGGACGCTCCAGGAGCGGGAGTTCCGTGAAGAGGATCGAAAGGTTCACATCGAAGCGCTGGTCCGGGTAGCCCATGAGGGTTCGGCGCTCCTTCCGTATTGCGGAAGTTAGTTTCTACGCAACGGAAGATTGCCCGGAGCGGGGAGAGCTGTCAAGGGGGTGCCCGGAATTCGGGCCGGGTGCCTTCGTGCCCGTTGCTCGAGGGGAAGCCGGAAATGCGCCGGTTGCCGAGGGGGGCCGGGCCGGGACAGGGTGGCTGGTGCACACGGCGCGGCCGTACCCGAAGCAGCCGTGCCGACGCCCGCACGTGACGCCCATGTCCGACCACCGGCACTCGCCCCCCGCACGCCCCCGTACGCCCCCGCACTCGACCCCCGCACGAGGTGCCTCGCATGAACCACGCCACCAGCCGCCGCACCGTCCTCGGAGCCCTGTTCGCCGGAGCCGCCCTGTCCGTGGCCCCCGCGCCGCCCGGCTCGATCCGGCCCCCGGGGGCCGCGCCCGACTCCGCGCCCACGGTGGGTTCGCGCCCGCGCGCCACCGGGCAGCTGCTGCTCGGCACGTACACCTCGGTCGAGGGCGGCGGCAAGGGCATAGGCACGGCCTCGTACGCCGCCACCGGGGCGATCTCATCCGGCCCCGTGATCACCGGCGTCGACAATCCCTCGTACCTGGCCATGCACCCCTCGGGCGCCACCGTCTACGCGGTCGACGAGCAGGAGCGGGGCGGGGTGACGGCCGTCGCGCTCTCACCGGACGGCGCCCACCGGGTGCTCGGAACCCGCGGCACGGGCGGGGCTGGGCCCACCCACCTCTCCGTCCACCCCACGGGAAGGTGGCTGCTCACCGCGAACTACACCTCCGGCAGCGTCGCGGTGCACCCCATCCGGGACGACGGCTCGCTGGGGGAGCGCACGGATCTGGTCGCGCACACCGCGCCGCCGCCCGGCCCCGGCCAGGACGGGCCGCACGCCCACCAGATCATCACCACCCCGGACGGCGGGCACATCCTCGCCGTGGACCTCGGCAACGACTCCGTGTACACGTACCGGCTCGACGAGGAACACGGCACCCTCGCACAGATCTCCTACGCGGCACTGCGCCCCGGTGCCGGACCGCGGCACATCACATTTCACCCGGGCGGCCGCTTCGCCTACCTGGCCTGCGAGGTCGACAACACCGCCGTCGTCTGCGGCTACGACCCGGCCACCGGCACCCTCTCCCCGGGCGCCCCGCAGTCCACCGGGACCGGCGCCGGTACTCCGTGGAAACCCTCCACGGACGGCAACCACCCAGGCCCCAGGCCCACGTCGGCCACGGGCCGGGGTGACGCCGTTACCAGCTATCCCGCGCAGTTCCTGGTCACCGGCGACGGGCGCTTCGCCTACCTCGCCAACCGGGGGCACAACAGCCTGACGCGCTACGCCGTCGAGGACGACGGGGCCGCGCTGCGGCTGCTCGACACCGTGCCGGTCGGCGGCGACTTCCCCCGCCAGATCGCCTTCGCACCGGACGGGAAGCTGCTCTTCGCCGCCAACCAGAAGTCGAGCACGGTGACGGTCTTCCGGGTCGACGCGAGGAGCGGCGGCCTGACCCGCACCGGCGACGCCTTCTCCGCCCCGGTGGCCGTCTGCGTGCTCCCGTACCGGGTATCGGGACCGCCCCGGCACTGAGGGCGAGCCGCCGCCCGACGGCCCCGGCGCCCGTCCGTTAGGGTCGGGCCCCGGGCCGCGGGCGCACAGGGACGCGGCGAACGCACCAGGGAGGCACCGTGCGCTTGAGGGTGGAGTTCACCACCGAACCCTTCGATCTCGACGAGGCGCCCGCGCACGCGGTCGTCGCCCGCGAGGTCATCCAGAACGCCGACCTGGACGCCGTGGACGTCGGCCCCTTCGGCAACACCGCGGAGGGCGGCGCGGACGAGGTGCTCACCGCGGTGGACTCCTTGCTGCGTCGCGTGCTGGCATCCGGTGCCACTCGCGTGTCGCTTCAGGTCAACGTGATCGGGGAGGGCCCGAAGTGACCGAACCGGCGGACCACCCCCTCGTCACCGCGGTCAAGCCGCTCGTCGACGCCATGGGCGCCGAGCTGCTCGGACCCGAGCAGGCGCAACCCGATGACGTCGTGCTGGCCTGGGAGGGCGAAGACGTCATAGCGGTCCGGCTTCCCCAGCTCTCGGATTCGCTCGATCACATCCTGGCCACCATGGAGCGCCGGCACGGCATGCCGCTCGCCGAGCTGGACCGAAGGACCAAGCAGTCGGTCGTACGGACCCTGGAGGCACGCGGTGCCTTCTCCGTACGGCACGGAGTGGAGACGGTGGCGGGCGCGCTGGGGGTCAGCCGCTTCACTGTCTACAACTACCTCAACAGGGAAAAGGATGCCTGATGTGGAAGCGATATCCATACAGGTGGAGGGCTCGTATTCCGTAAAACCGCAGATCACCCCACATCTGAACCCCTCAAGGTCCGGATGTGGGGTGATCTCATCGGATGTGGACGCGTGGACGCGTTGTGGAATTTGAGAGGACTCCGCTACGAGACGACCCTCAAGCCACCCTGATCCAGGGCGGCACGCACCGCATCGACCGACCCCGCGCCGGCGTGCGTGTACAGCCACGTGATCTTCGCGCCGCGCTCGTGACCCAAGATCTTCTGAGCGTCAGCCTCCGGCACACCCGCCGCATGCAGGCGCGATGCGAAAGCGTGCCGAACGTCGTGCACATGCGGCCACCGCTCGATGCGACCCGTCACCGGGTTCTCCACCTGCCTGGCGACGCCCGCGGCCTCGCTCGCGGACGTCCACAGCCGCCAGAAGTTGCTTCTGCCCAGCGCACCTCCGCGACGCCCGCGGAACACCAGCTCCTTGGCATGCGTGCCGCTGGACGGTGCCGTGCGAGAAGGCTCGGCGGGATGCCGCTCCAGGTGCTCCTTCAGGGCGTGAGCCGCGCGGGCCGACATTGGAACCGTCCGGCTGCCGGCTGCCGACTTCGGGTAGGCCTTCCGCTTCGGCGTGCCGTGAACCTGGATGATCGTCTCGCGGATCTGGATGCTGCCCGCCTCGAAGTCCACGAAGCACCGGCGCAAGCCGACCAGTTCACCCCACCGGAGCCCAGTCTCCTCGGCGAAGACCAGCATCGCGTGGAAGTGGCCTGGCATGTGAGCCCGGATCTGCGCCAGCTGATCATAGGTCGGCGGCATCAGGTCATCGGGGTGCTTCGCCTGAGCCCTGGGGAGCTTGACGCCCTCGCAAGGGTTGTGGCTGATGCGGCGGTCTCGCACCGCGGCCGTCAGCAACCGGTCGAGCATCTGGAACGCCTTCTCAATCGTTCCTACGCCCACGACGGCCACGCGGCCGGCAAGCCACTCCTCAACATCGAGATTCCCGATGGAGGTGAGTCGCCACGACCCGAAGTGCGGCTTCACGTGGTTGGTCCACACGCTCGTCGCCGTCTCGCGAGTGTTCTCGCCGATGCGTTGCGCCGCCTGCCACTTGGCATGCCATTCCTCGACAGTGAGCGGCCGCGGTCGAGGTCCACGAATGACCCGCTGCGGACCTGGTCCCTCGTCTTGTCGAGGAACGCCTCAGCCTTCCTTTTGGCATCCTGCCCGGTGAAGGTCTTCGCGCGCTGCTTACCGGACGGGTCTCGGTAGCGGGCCTGCCGGCTTCCGGTGCTTCTCTGCACTTCACTCGGATGGATGGGGTTCGGGCGTGGGGCAGGCAGACTGCTCTGCCGGAATCATCCGGGGAGGGGCCGATCCTCGACGACGTGTTTCATCACGAGGGTCGACGTCAGACGCTGGACGCCGGGCAGGCGGGCCAGTTGCTGGTCGTAGAGCTGCTGGAAGGAGGCGAGATCGGTGGTGGCGACGCGTAGCAGGTAGTCGGGTTCGCCGAAGAGACGCTGGGCCTGGAGAACGTGGGGAATGGCGGTCACCGCCTCTTCGAATGCGGTGACGGTGTCGGGTGCCTGCCAGCGCAGGGTCGCGAAGACGAGCGCCTCGAAGTTGAGGTCCAGAGCGGTTGGGTCCACCACCGCCCGGTAGCCGCGGATCGCGCCCTGCTGTTCGAGGTCGCGGAGCCGGCGATGGCAGGGCGAGACGCTCAGTTGCACTCGCGCCGCCAGCTCGGTGATCGTCAGACGGCCATCCTGCTGCAGCTCCGCAAGAATTTTGCGATCGATGGCATCCATGTAGAAGATTCTTCCTCATTACCCTCGAATCCTGGGTAGATGCAGGAACACCTTTGGGGCAATCCGGCCTAGCCTTTCTCCTGCAAACGTGCAGGTGAGAGGTATGGCTTCATGGATACGACCACATTGGCTGCCTTCCTGGCAGTGGATCTGCTGCTCGTCTTCACCCCGGGCGCGGACTGGGCCTTTGCGATCTCCGCGGGCCTGCGGGATCGATCGGTCGTCCCCGCGGTCGCCGGGCTGGTGGCGGGCCACGTCGCGTATGCGCTGCTGGCCGTCGCGGGCTTGGCGGTGATCGTGGCCGGTTCCACGCCCGTCCTGACCGTGCTCACCGCGGCGGGGGCCGGCTACCTCATGTGGCTGGGATGGAGCGTGCTGCGCCAGCCCGCTGTCGTGGCCGCCTCGGACGAGACCGTGGGGTCCTCGCGGTGGCAGGTACTCCTGAGAGGCGCCGGGGTCAGCGGCCTCAATCCGAAGGCGCTGCTGCTGTTCTTCTCCCTCTTCCCCCAGTTCATCGACACCGCGGCCGGATGGCCGGTCGCTGCCCAGACCGGACTGCTCAGCGTCGTCCACGTGGTGGCCTGCGCGGTGGTGTATCCGGCGGTGGGACTGCTGGCCCGCACTGTGCTCAAGACCCGGCCCGGGGCCGCCCGGACCGTCACCCGGATCTCGGGTGCCATGATGATCGCGATCGGCGGCTTCCTGCTGCTGGAACGTCTGGCCGGCTGGTGACACCAAGCCGCGCCGCGGCACCACGGAAGGAGAACGATGCGCGAGCACCCCGAGCAGGATCAGCAGGAAGCGAGCCCTCAGACCCAGGCGCGCATCCGGGACAGCTTCGCCCGCCAGGGCCTGATGCGCCACCTCGGCGCTGAGGTCACCGACATCGCGCTGGGCCGTGTCCACATCGTCCTGCGAAGCCGACCCGAGGTCACCCGGCAGCACGGCTATATCCACGCGGGTGCCACCAGCGCCATCGCGGACAGCGCCGGCGGCTATGCCGCGCTCACCCTGTTTTCCGAGAACACCGAAGTTCTCACTGTCGAGTACAAGCTGAACCTCCTCGCGCCCGCCCTCGGCGATCAGATCGAAGCGGTGGGCACGGTCCTGAGGCCAGGGCGCACGCTCACTGTGTGCCGACTGGACGTGTTCGGCGTGCGCGACGGCCAGGCCAAGCTCGTCGCGTCAGCAGACCCTGATCCGCGTGGACGCCCCCGCCCAGTAGACGAGTGGCGCAGGCAGCGAGGCGAGCCGCCCGGCGTCTTCGTTCACTGCAGCCGCATTTGCCTGCGAGGCTCGGGGATGCCCAGCTCGGTGGGCGGGCGATGTGCGATGCGCTGGGTGTCTTCGCGCTTGGCGCGGAGGAGCTGGAGGGTGAGATCAAGCCCTTCGATCTCCCCGGCCCAGCCTTCGGCTTGGGCGTGGGCTCTGCGGGCGATCAGCTCGGCTTCGAGGTCGTACAGCCGGCTGATCATCTTCGGGCTGACCTGGAACATCGGACACCGGATGCAGGCTTCTCTGAACTTTGGGGCCGTGCCGTCCCAAAGCTTCTGATCTGCAGCTCTTTGAAACCGAATTGGTGATGCCAGAGGGATCACAGCGAGATGTTCCGGAGAGCGAGAACTGCTCCGCCTGCCGCCTCGGTACTGTGACTTCGCATGACCGACACCGAGATCGAGATCACCGCAGACCTGGTCCGCGACCTGCTGCAGGAGCAACATCCAGACCTTGCAGGGCTGGCCATCCGGGAGGTGGCGGGCGGCTGGGGCAACCAAATGTGGCGCCTCGGAGACGAGTTGGCCGTGCGCATGCAGCGCATGGACCCCACTCCGGAGCTCCAGCTGAAGGAGCGGCGGTGGCTACCGGTGCTGGCCCCGCGCTTGCCGCTCCCGGTGCCGCTCCCGGTGCGGTTCGGCGAACCGTCCGAGCGCTTCCCCAAGCACTGGACCGTGATGACGTGGGTTCCCGGCGAGCCGCTGGACCACGGCTCGATCAGCCGCGGCGACCACGCGGCCGACACGCTGGCGGGTTTCCTCCGGGCGCTCCATGTGGAGGCGCCCGCCGAGGCGCCGATCGCTACGGACTTCGGTGCCCATCCCAGGAACTGCACGGACGGCTTCGAGAACTTCTTCCAGGCCGTTGGCCCCAACGACATCGCTGCCGACGTCCGGGCCGTCTGGGACGACGCCGTTGCGGCCCACGCGTGGGAGGGCCCGCCGGTGTGGGTGCACGGCGACCTCCATCCCGCGAACGTCGTCGTCTCGGACGGAACGCTCTCGGGCATCGTCGACTTCGGCGCCATGTTCGCCGGCGATCCGGCGTGGGACCTCGCCGCCGCATGGGTGCTGCTGCCCGCGGGCACGGCCTCACGGTTCTTCGACATGTACGCCCATGCAGACGAGGCGGCGATCCGGCGCGCCCGCGGGCTGGCTGCTATGAAGAGCCTGTTCCTGATGCTCATGGGGCAGAACGGAGATCGGGGCCTTCCCGGCGGCAAGCCGCACTGGGGACCTGCAGGCCGGGCGGCACTTGATCGTGTTCTGAAGGGCCTTTGATGCACGCTTCTTTAAACCTATTCTCGATCTTGGTTGAGGGTCATGCGGCATCCCACCTTCGTAGGTTCATCGATCACCACGCATGGTGGGGATGCCAAGGTCCACGGCCGTATGCTGCCCGTGGCCCCGATCGAGTTGGCTGAGCTTCTCCTCTGCGCCAGCCGGGCTGACCTGGAGACCCTCGACCTCGCCGAGCCAGCCTTCCGTCTCGGCTTCGGCGATTCGGGCGATCAAGTTGTCGCGGATCTCGGCAAGCCGTCCCCGTTGGGCCGGGTCAGGTCGGAGGAGCGAGCATCTGACACAAGCGTGCTCATGGATGCAGGGGGATCCGAAGGCGCGTGCGCAGGTGCCGATGGACACCTTCCGCTTTTCGAAGTGGGCGAGGAAGGCGTCCCACTCGTCCTCTGTCGGGATCCGGTACTCCTCGCCGGGACGGGAGGCCCGCCGGCGGGCGATGAACGCCCGGTGGGCCTCGATCGTCTCGGCAGGGTAGACCGCCTTGTATCCGATCGTGGTGTCGATGTTCTTGTGACCGCAGATGACCTGAGCAATGTGCGGGGGCAGTCCGTTCATGATGGCGTCGGTTCGCGACGGCAAGTCGGGGCAGACCTGCCCGGACGGCTACAGTCTCCAGGTGCCGCCGGATGATCCGGATGCCCTGGTGTGCCGCCGCGCTGGCGCCGCCACTCCGACGCCGGACCAGCCCCGCAGCCTCCTCGGCCTCGGCGCCCTGGCGGCAACCTCGATGTACAGGAGACTTGATGGCTGACTTTCCGCCGCAGCAGGTGCAGCGGCGCGTGGACGACAGTGCCGCAGATATGGAGACGCTCGTCGATCTCGGGCTCGTAGAGGAACGGTCGAAGCCGCAATACGCCGGGCTGTTCGTCGAGCCCGACATCTCGCCGGCCGCTGAGGACGATGCCGCCTGAGTAACGAGATGCGCCCGCTGCCCTTCTGGGCGGCGGGGGCATCTTTGCGTCTGGGACGCGAAACGCCGCTGACTGGCTCACTGGATCGGCGGGTTGTCCATCTCCCGGGCTAGAACCCACATCTGGTCTCCACGTCGGCATGTTATGCGCAATCGGATAGGAAGCCCGGCGTAGTGTCCCTGCCATCCCTCGGCGCCCATGCCTTCCATCCAGTGGCCCGGCCTTGTGCGTTCTACAGCGAAAGGGCGGCCGCGCCCCATCTCGAGCGGCACGGGTGCCACGTGACGCCCCAACTGGTCGGCTCCATCGATGCCTGGCGCGAATCGGAACGGACCCCAAACGTGAGCATCGACGCAGACGACTTCATTGACGAAACGCGTCGCCTCTGGCACTTGGACAAGCGGTTCGACTAGAAGTGACGGGCCAGCCGCAGGTCACGCCGCCGCGTACTGGTGCGCCCGCCCGCCCCGCCATTCGACCCAGTGCGGGGCGTCGAGGATGGCCCAGGCATCGTCGAGGCCAGCCCGCCGCAGGAATTCGACGAGGTCGCGGTCGTCGCGCGCGAGCCCGGCGATCCGACCGTTGATGGCGACCCTCCGCCCGCCAGTGCGGGACAGCCCGTGGACAACTATCGGCATGCTCATGCTTTCAGGGTGCGACGGGCTGCTGCTCACAGCACCCCGAGCTCGGTGTCCGGTCGGCGGTGAGCGCAGGCCCTGATGCCTTCGGCGAGTGCGGCGAGGGCTTGCTCGCGGCTGATCGCTTGGTGACGTTTCCCGATGGCGTAGCAGTGTCCGGCGTGTACCTCGATGGGTCGGGCACCGAGGCCGATGCTGAGCTCCAGCACCCAGTCCGGGGTGGGCGGTTGCCGCTCCTCGCCCTGCTGCTGTTCAGCCTCGCGGCGCTCCTCGTCGGCGATCCAGCGGTCCGTCTGGGCGGCCAGTGGAAGTGATCCAAACGAAAGACCCTAGCGAAACGTGGCGTCGGGCCCGTTTAATGCACTGCGATCATGCGAGGAAAGGACCTGTTCTGTGAGTACAGCGCCACCGCCCGACGACGGTACTAGGCCGCCGTTACCCCCCGCACCCCCAACGCCTGCCCCCGGTCCGGACCCCCAACCGGATCCGGGCCCCCCGGTGACGCGGAGGCGGCTGGGCGAGATAGCCGCCCTCATCTCGGCGGGCGCCGCTGTCATCGGTCTCCTGCTCGGCTTCTTCGGACTGCCGACCGTGGTCGACTCGCCCTCCGCCAGGACCGTGACCGTCACTGAGACGGTGACCGCCACCACCACCGTCACGGCGGCGCCCCCGGACGCGCCGGAGGGCGCCGAGACGCGGTCGCCCTCCGGCACCGCGCCGCCACCGGCCAACGAGGTGCTCCTGGCCGACCTCACCCCGCTCGGGATAGCCCCCGACCAGATCTTCTCGATCCAGGACGTGACCATGGGTGGCAAGCCCTATCCCGGCGCCATGGTCATCACCTACCTCTGTCAGTCGGGCCTTGAGTACAGCATCAACGAGAAGTACAAGACGCTGACCTTCACCGCGGGCCTGGACGACGACGGTGTCGCGGTGTCCGGCCGGCTGTCGGTCATCGGTGACGGCAAGCTCCGTAAGAACGTCAGGGTGGAGATCAACCGCCCCCAAACCGTGACGATCGACGTCTCCGGCGTCGTCAAGCTCGCCATCGTCCCCGAATTCGTCAAGGGACAAACCTGCGACGTGGACGGCGTGGTCGCCGCGGTGGCCGACGGGGTCCTGAAACCCTGAGACGGGCGCCCCCGCCGGAGCTTCCGGGCCGCCCGCTCGATCTGTCCGTGCGTCACTGGGAGGCCCGGTGCAGTGTCCGCACCCGGCTCGGGGAGGAGGGAAGCGATCGTGACGTCCTCCCCGTACAGCTCAATGATCCGCAGGTTGATGGTCAACCTGCGGATCCAAACGAAACTGCCTAGCCCTCGTCAGCTGGGGGCTCCGGGTGCAGGACCGCCTTCTTCACGGCCATCTCCAGCTCGTACCGGGACACCCCGGCCGCCTCGGCATGTGTGGTCACGGCGGCCTGGAACTTTGCCGCTGCCTCACGCCACGGCGCCCACCCCTCCTTCGTGTACGGCTCGGCGAGGGCCTTGCGTTGCTCTTCAGCGGCGGAACGTTCCAGCATGATCAGATCTTCAGGGATATCGATTGCCACGGCGGATCGTAAACGGCAGCGCTGACAATCGAACGGAGCCGCGCAGGTCAGGCCGCTGCGACGACATCCGCCCGGACCGCGGCCTCCCACTCCACCAGCAGCCGCTCATACTCCCGCCGCCCCTCCGGCGACAGACGCCCGCCCGACCGCTCCCACAGCGCGCGGATGTCCGCGTTCACCGCGGCGGGGGCGCTCCCAGTGGAGTCGAGGCTCCACCGACGGGGCCGAAGCCCTGTCGACCATCGTCCCCACCGGTCTACGCATGGGGGTGCATCAGGGACTGCGCACAGGTGTGCACCCTCCCCGGGATCAAGATCTCAGGTTCGGACCCGTGTAAGCGGAACGGGTCCGGCCGCCCCTCACTCCTTCGGGTTACTCGGGCGTGTGGCGGCGTTGTGGATGCTACGTGGACTTCGAGGCTGAGCCGCCCTTGTGGATCACGCAGTGTGGTGGCGATGCATGGCTACCTACCTGCGCATATCCACATGTGGAGCCTCGCGGGCTCCACATGTCACAACTACCTCAACAGGGAAGATGCCGCCAAAGGTGAGTAGTTGAGACCGTAGGTGAGCGAGGGCCGTGGAAGGCCGCGCGAGGCCGTCGTCCGGAGCGCCGGGCGACGGCCTTTTACATTCGCGTAATTTCAACAAAGTGTTGACGTGGTGTTGTGGAGGGCGTTAGCTATCCGCAGCCCGACCGACGCGACGCCGAGCGACGCACAGCAGAATCAGCCACGGAGGCTCCCGTGACTTCGAGCTCCACGCCGGGCCTGGCCCGGTTCAACACCCTGGCGGACGACGAGGCAACCACCGCGTTGCACGAGGTGTGTGCCAGTGCGGCTTGGGGAAGAGCGATCCTCTCCCGACGCCCGTACGCCACCGCGGAAGCCCTTCTCTTCGCCAGTGACGCCGCCACGGCCGCGCTGACCCCGGAGGATCTGGCCGACGCGATGGCCGGCCACCCGCCGATCGGCCGCCCGAAGCCCGGAGACCCGACCTCCTCCCGCGAACAGCGGGGCATGGCCGGCGCCTCCGAGGAACTCAAGGCCGAGATGCTCGAACTGAACCTGGCCTACCAGGAGCGGTTCGGACACGTCTTCCTGATCTGCGCCACCGGCGCCACCGGTGGGCAGATGCGCGACGCGGTGAAATCCCGGATCGGGAACTCGCCCGAGCAGGAGCGCGGGATCGTGCGCACCGAACTGGGCAAGATCAACCGAATCCGGCTCACCCGCCTCGTGCAGGACTTCTCAGAACAAGGAGCGTGACGGTCTTGAGCACCGACACCACCGCATCGGTGTCCACCCACATCCTGGACACCAGTACCGGCCGCCCCGCCGCAGCCGTCACCGTCTCCCTGGCCGCCCGCAGCGGCGGCGACGCGCAGTATGTGACGCTCGGCGGATCCGCGACCGACGCGGACGGGCGCTGCAAGGACCTGCCGGCCCTGCCGGAAGGCACCACTCACGTGCGGCTCGTATTCGACACCGAGTCGTACTTCACCAGCCAGAAGCAAGCCGAGGCGCAGCAGGACGCCCCCCGCGTAAGGGACAGCGGTGCGTTCTTCCCGGAGGTGGCGATCACGTTCGCCGTCGCTCCGGGCGAGCACTATCACGTACCGCTGCTGCTCAACCCGTTCGGCTACTCCGTATACCGAGGGAGCTAGCAGACACATGCCCACGATTCTCGGCCAGAACCAGTACGGCAAAGCAGAGAACCGCGTCGTCAGGATCGCGCGGGACGGCGACACCCACCACATCAAGGACCTGAACGTCTCGGTCGCCCTCTCCGGCGACATGGAGGACGTGCACTACTCCGGCTCCAACGCGAACGTCCTGCCCACGGACACCACCAAGAACACGGTGTTCGCGTTCGCCAAGGAGCACGGCATCGAGTCCGCCGAGCAGTTCGGCATCCACCTCGCCCGCCACTTCGTGACGTCGCAGGAGCCGATCAAGATCGCGCGCATCCGGATCCAGGAGTACTCCTGGGAGCGCATCGCGACCTCGGACAACAACTCGAAGTTCATCGGCTCGGACAAGGTCAACCACTCCTTCGCCCGCAAGGGCCAGGAGCTGCGCACCACGCAGATCACCTTCGACGGTGAGACGTGGCAGGTCATCTCAGGCCTGAAGGACCTCACGGTCATGAACTCCACCAACTCGGAGTTCTGGGGCTACGTCAAGGACAAGTACACGACGCTCAAGGAGGCGTACGACCGCATCCTGTGCACCGACGTCTCCGCGGCCTGGCGCTACAACTGGACCAGCGACGCCGACCGGATGCCCAACTGGGAGAAGTCGTACGAGCAGGCCAAGAAGCACATCCTGCAGGCCTTCGCCGAGACGTACTCCCTCTCGCTGCAGCAGACCCTGTACCAGATGGGTTCGCGGGTCATCAACAGCCGCAGCGAGATCGACGAGATCCGGTTCTCACTGCCGAACAACCACCACTTCCTGGTGGACCTCGAACCGTTCGGTCTCAAGAACGATACCGAAGACAGCGCTGTCTACTTCGCGGCGGACCGCCCGTACGGCCTGATCGAGGCCACCGTGCTGCGGGACGGGATCGAGCCGCAGATCCCGGTCGACATGACCAACCTCTGACGCGGCGCCGATCCGGTCCCCGCCCGCGCACAGCCGGGCGGGGACCGGCCGGACCGGAGGAACTACCATGACACAACCTGCACGTGGGCCGGCAGAAGCAGAAGGCCCCTGTCCCGCCCCACCGGAGACCTCGGTCCACCCGGTGGACGAAAAGCTCCGCCCCTCGCGGCTCGTCCCCGCCGCGCTCCAGCACATCGCCGCCAGGTACGCGGGCGTCGTCACCCCTCCGCTCATCATCGGCCAGGCCGTCGGCCTCGACGAAGGTACGCAGCCGCTCCGTCGTCGCGGCCGCGGGCGGTGCACTGCTGGTGCTGGGCGCCTTCCCGGTACTCGGCGCGGTCGTCTCCCTCGTGCCGATGCCCGTGCTCGGCGGCGCGGGCATCGTGCTGTTCGGCTCGATCGCGGTGAGCGGCATCCGTACGCTCTCGGAGGCCGGACTCGACGACAGCTCCCACATCATCCTGGTCGCCGTCGCGCTCGGCGCGGGTATCGTCCCGCTCGCCGCGCCCGGCTTCTACGCGGGATTCCCGTCCTGGGCGCAGACCGTGCTCGGCTCCGGCATCAGCGCCGGAGCGCTCGTCGCGGTGCTGCCCAACCTGTTCTTCCACCATCTCGGCACCCACGGCCGTCCGGCTGTGGCACTCAAATCCTCCTAGGGTCCTGCCGTGCCCACATCGCCGGAATAGAAGAGGAAGCACCATGGCAGCATCGGCAGCATCGGCAGCACCGGCAGCTCCTGAGCACGTGGAACGCATCGTCATCGAGAACTGCTCGATCGCGACCGTCGACGCCGACGACACCGAGTACGCCTCGGGCCATGTCGTCGTCGCGGGCAACCGCATCGAATCCGTCGGCGCGGGCCGGGCACCCCAGGGCCTGGAGAACGTCGTACGCCGCATCGACGGCACCGGGCATCTGGTCACACCCGGCCTGATCAACACGCACCACCACTTCTACCAGTGGATCACCCGCGGCCTCGCCACCGACCACAACCTGTTCGACTGGCTGGTCGCGCTGTACCCGACGTGGGCGCGCATCGACGAGCCGATGGTCCGCGCCGCCGCGCAGGGCTCCCTCGCCATGATGGCCCGCGGCGGCGTCACCACCGCCATGGACCACCACTACGTCTACCCGCGGGGATCCGGCGACCTGTCCGGCGCCATCATCGGGGCCGCCCGGGACATGGGCGTACGGTTCACCCTCGCCCGCGGCTCCATGGACCGCAGCGCGAAGGACGGCGGGCTGCCACCGGACTTCGCGGTGGAGACCCTCGACGGCGCGCTCGCCGGCACCGAGGCGACCATCGACGCCCACCACGACACCTCCTTCGACGCGATGACCCAGGTCGCCGCCGCACCCTGCTCCCCGTTCTCCATTTCCACCGAACTGCTGCGACAGGGCGCCGAGTTGGCTCGCCGCAAGGGAGTGCGCATGCACACCCACGGCTCGGAGACCGTGGAGGAGGAGAAGTTCTGCCACGAGCTGTTCGGGATGGGCCCGACCGACTATTTCGAGTCCACCGGCTGGCTCGGCGACGACGTATGGATGGCGCACTGCGTCCATATGAACGACTCCGACATCGCGGCCTTCGCCCGCACCGGAACGGGCGTCGCGCACTGCCCCTCGTCCAACGCGCGGCTCGCCGCGGGCATCGCCCGGGTGCCCGACATGCTCGCCGCGGGCGTCCCGGTCGGCCTCGGCGTCGACGGCACCGCCTCCAACGAGTCCGGCGAACTCCACACCGAACTGCGCAACGCCCTCCTCATCAACCGCCTCGGTGCCCACCGCGAAAAGGCCCTGAATGCCCGTCAGGCCCTGCGTCTGGGTACGTACGGCGGCGCGCAGGTACTCGGCCGCGCCGACCAGATCGGCTCCCTGGAGCCCGGCAAGCTCGCCGACCTGGTGCTCTGGAAGCTGGACACCCTCGCCCACGCCTCCATCGCCGACCCGGTGACCGCACTCGTCCTCGGCGCCGCGGCCCCCGTCACCCTCTCCCTCGTCAACGGCAAGCCCGTCGTCGAGGACAACCACCTGATCACCGCGGACGAGGACGCCATCGCCCGCGCCACCCGGGACGAGGCCCGCCGCCTCGCGCGGATCGCCGCCGGAGCCTGACGCTCCGGGGCACCCCCGATACCGGCCGGCCGAGGGGGACGGCCCTAGGCCGGCCGCCGTGGACCCGAGCGGGGTCCACGGCAACCGGTGCGGGGGCGCGTACGCACGTACGCGCCCCCGCACCGCTGGACAAAGCTGCCCGCACCAGCTGCAAGACCTGCCCCCACCCGCACCAACGCACCACTTGCACCACCTCCCTGACACCCACGTCACCGCAGACGTGTACCCGACCGGAGGAACCGCCGTGGCAGCTACGCCCAGGTTTCGCAACGACGCAGACGCAGCACCCGATGCCGACCCGCACCTCATCCCCGAATCGGCCTCGGCAGACCGGAAACACCCGGTCGACGAAACGCTCCCCCCGCTGAAGATGTTCACCAGCGGCCTCCAGCACGTGGCCGCGATGTACGCGGGCGTGGTGGCGCCGCCGATGATCGTGGGGCCCGCCGTGGGCCTCACTCCCAAGGAGACCGCCTTCCTGATGGGGGCGAGCCTCTTCACCGCGGGCCTCGCCACCCTGCTCCAGACCCTCGGCTTCTGGCGCATCGGCGCCCGGCTGCCGTTCGTCAACGGCGTCTCGTTCGCCGGGGTCACCCCGATGGTGGCGATAGGGAAGGACCGTGGACACGACGGCATAGCCGTCATCTTCGGCGCGATCATCGTGGCGGGCCTGCTCGGCTTCCTGCTCGCCCCGTACTTCTGCAAACTGGTCCGCTTCTTCCCGCCCGTCGTCACCGGCACCGTGATCACCTTGATCGGTGTCTCGCTGCTGCCGGTCGCCTTCAGATGGTCCCAGGGCGGCAACGCCACGGCCGACGACTACGGCTCGATGACCAACATCACCATGGCCGCGGTCACGCTGGTGATCGTCCTCGCACTGCGCAAACTGCTGCGCGGCTTCCTCCAGCAGATCGCCATTCTGCTCGGGCTGGTCATCGGCACACTGATCGCGATCCCGGTCGGCATCACCGACTTCGGCGCCATCAAGGACGCCGACCTGATCGGCTTCCCGACGCCCTTCCACTTCGGGGCACCGCAGTTCGAGATCGCCGCGATCGTCTCCATGTGCATCGTGATGCTGGTCTGTATGACCGAGTCCACCGCGGACATGCTGGCCCTCGGAAAGATCGTCGGCCGGCCGGCGGACGAGCGGACCATCGAGGGCGGCCTGCGCGCCGACACCCTGGGCAGCGCCATCAGCCCGCTCTTCAACGGCTTCATGTGCAGCGCCTTCGCCCAGAACATCGGGCTGGTCGCGATGACCAAGGTCCGCAGCCGCTTCGTGGTGGCCGCCGGCGGCGGAATCCTGATCGTACTCGGGCTGGTTCCCGTTGCCGCGTCCGTCATCGCGATCGTCCCGCTGCCCGTCCTCGGCGGCGCAGGCATCGTGCTCTTCGGTTCGGTCGCCGCGAGCGGCATCCAGACGCTGGCGACCGCCGCGCTGGAGAAGGGCGAGAACGCGCTGATCGTGGCAGCGGCCGTGGGCGTCGGACTGATTCCGATAGCCGCACCGGACTTCTACCATGCGTTCCCGAAGGATCTGCTGGTCGTGCTGGACTCCGGTATCTCGACCGGATGCGTCGTGGCGATCCTGCTCAACCTGGTCTTCAACCACCTGGGCGGGAAGCCGGATCCGGAACCGGCGCCGCAGGAGCGGAGCCCGGCGGCCGCGGCCGCGGTGGCCGCGCACTGACCGAACCCGGCCCCGGCCGGAACGGCGCTGTGGCGCGTACGGCGACCCTCACGGGTGCTGCCGTACGCGCCACAGCCATGCCTCGGGGCGTCAGCCGATGTGGTAGCTGTCGCCGTACACCTTCCAGTCGAGCGGCGGATTCAGGTTGAGGTTGCCCTTCTTCAGGAAGACCCGCTGGGCGGTGTCCACCCGGCTGGTGTCGGAGTGGGCCTCCTCCTGCTGCATCGCCCAGACCCGGGCGTCGAGGAAGGCGTTGAGGTACGTGACCTCGTTGCCGCCCTGGGCCGGCGGCTTCGCCTTGGCGAGGGCCCGCTTGCGGATGGAGCTGAAACTGGTGCTGTCTCCGCCGTCGCCGTGCATGACGATGGCGTCGTAGTAGGCGAACTGGCCCAGCGTGCCGATGCCGTCGGCCTTGCCCTGCTTGACGGCCGGGTTGAAGTACACCCGGTCCCGCTCGTCGTCCTGCGCCTGCTTGAACGCCGAGTCGGACGCGGCGGTCGCCCAGTCCTTCTTGAAGTTCGGGTCGAGACCGCTGTGCGAGTCGGTGCCGTTGACCTTCCGCAGCGCGGGCAGGTACTTCGCGAGGACGTTGCCCGACTTGCGCTGGGTGTACAGCTCGACGAGGTCGAGCATGTCGCCGGTGCCGGAACAGAAGCCGATGATGCCCGCGGTGTAGCCGCGGCCGTCGTCGATGTCCTCGATGTACTTGTACTGCGCCTTCCAGTTGAGCGAGGAGTTCTCCGCGCTGGAGACCAGTTGCATGGCGATCTCCTTCTTCGCCGGATCGTCGAGCCCGGTGGCGGCTGCGGCCTGCTGGGCCACCGCCGTCTGCTGATGTACAGCCGGGTGCGTGGGGGCGCCGGCGTACGCGGTGACGGGAATCGTCGTGAGGGTCAACCCGACCGCGATGACCGCGATGCGCATGGAGCGGGTGTTGCGACGTGCGGCGCGCTTATGGGGAGCGTGCACCAGTCCTCCAAGGGGAGTTCGTCGTTCCTCAATCTGTTAGGAAGCTTTCCTATCAGAGTGCGGTGAGTGCCGTACACCCCTGCGGCACAAGGGAGTTGAGAACGATCCCCGAAACGCGGAACGGCCCTGAAACGCGGAACGCCCCTGAAACGCGGAACGGCCCCGCGTCGCGCGGAAGGCGCGGAGCGGGGCCGTGGCGCGCCGGTCTCAGCGCGCCGGTGACGTGGCAGGTGAAGACCTGCCACGTCACGTCGTAGTTCACCGAGACGGTCCCCTGCGCCGCGGTCGTCGCCGTGGTGGAGGTCTGCCGGCAGCCGTTGACACTGTCGGTGTCCACGACCGCCGACGCGACCCCGCCCCGGTCCTTGTGGGGCCGGAAACCGACCCCATGGTGTGGTGGTGAGTGTTCCGGGCGGTTCGAACCGCCCGGAACACTCACACCGCCCGGAGCAACAGCGGGCCTACCTGGCGAGTTCGGCCGGTTCATCCAGCCGCGTCAGCTTCCGCGGGTTTCTCACCAGGTAGATCTGGGTGACCCGCCCGTTCTCCATCACGAGGCTCACCGCGGCCGGCTCGCCGTCGACGTCGATCCGGCCTGCGGGCGCGCCGTTGAGCCACACGGTCGTCGCCTCGAACGCGGCCCCTTCCACCCGGTTCGCGCGCGCGAGCACCTTCGCCACCAGTTCGGCCCCGTGGACCGGAGCCAGAGCGGCGGCTGCAACCCCGCCACCATCGGCGATCAGGACCACGTCCGGCGCCATGATCTCCATCAGCTGCTGCAACTGCCCGGTGTGCAACGCGCCCAGGAACCGCTCCACCACGGCCTGCTGCTCCGACCGGCTCACCTGCACCCGCGGCCGCCGAGCCGCCACATGCTCGCGTGCCCGCCGCCCTATCTGCCGCACCGCGGCCGCGGACTTGCCCGTCGCCTCGGCGATCTCGCCGTACGGCATCTCGAAGACCTCGCGGAGCACGAACACCGCGCGCTCCGTCGGCCCGAGCGTTTCGAGCACCGTCAGCATCGCGATCGAGACGCTCTCCGCGAGTTCGACGTCCTCGGCGACATCCGGGCTGGTCAGCAGCGGCTCCGGCAACCACTCACCCACGTAGTCCTCGCGGCTGCGCGACAACGTTCGCAGACGGTTGAGCGCTTGCCGGGTGACGACCCGGACGAGGTACGCCCGCGCGTCGCTCACCTGCGACTGGTCGACGTCGGCCCACCGCAGCCAGGACTCCTGCAGCACGTCCTCCGCGTCGGCCGCCGACCCGAGCATCTCGTAGGCGACCGTGAACAGCAGACTGCGATGGGCGACGAACGGGTCCTCGGTCATGCCGACGAAGCCGCGGCGGAAGTCCCGGCACGCGCGGCCAGCGGAATCTCGCAGGCGTCGGAGAAGCCCTGCGAGGTGATCCCGTTCGCATTGTTGTTCCTGGTCGCCATGTTGACGAAGGCGATGTACGCGGTGAGCTCTACCATCGCCGCCGCGCCGAGCCGGTCGAGCAGGCTCGCATGCAGCTCGTCGGTGACGGTCGGCGGCGTGTTCGTCATGGCCTCGGCGTACTCCAGCACGTCCCGCTCCAGCGGGTTGAACACCTCCGACTCCCGCCAACGCGGCACCTGGCTCGCCTTGGCCAGGTCCAGGTTCTGGTTCTGCGCCTGGAAGTAGCCGACGTCGAGGCACCAGCCGCAGCCCACCTGCGCCGCGACCGCCATGTGCGCGAACGACTTGAGGCTCGCGTCGGCCTCGTCCCACTCGGCCAGCTTGGCCGAAAACTCCAGGTTGGACGTGGCGACCTCGGGGTTGTGCCACACCACCTCGACGGGCTCGGGCACGGCACCGAGCTGCTTGATCATGTTTTCGCTGAGCTCGGTGGGGAGCTCGGCCTTCGGGACGCGTAGCGCCATGGTGTTCTCCTTGTACGTGTGCCTGTTTGGCCGTTCGGCATGAAGACACCGCCGGACCCTCGAATGTGACAACCACCGCCACCGCGAACAGAGGTTCATCGGGAGGCGTTCGGGGGATGAGAGCGCGGGCCTCAGAGTGCTGCCGGCTGGCGTTCCGGGCCGGGAACAGAGCGATCTTCAGGCGTTCTTCACCGGTCGGAACACGGCCCTCGCGCTCCAGGAACCGGTCGATCGTCTTGGCCTGGCGCTGCTGGATCCGCCCGTGGAGGCGTTCGGGGATGCGGATGGCCTGGTCGTAGTTGCCGACCTTGGTCGCGTCGTAGCCAGAACATCGCCAGACCCTTGAGGTGACCGATGCACTCCAGCCGCAGTTCCAGCACCTCACCGCAGCGGCGGCCAGTGAGGATCAGGCCTCCCAGATGTCCCGCACGCCCCGGTTGTCGACGTCCCGGGCAGCGAGGGCCTGCAGGTCGGTCTCGGTCGCGACGGCTGTGGAGACATCATCGGGAAAGGGGCGGCGACGTCCCTTGGTCCGTTTGCCTGCGGGGATCGCGAGGATGAACGCCCGGTCCAGGCCGAGACGTTCGCAGTCGAGGAATAGAAGCGCAGGCCATATGGGGTCGAACCGGCGCACGCAACCAATCGGTCGGACGCTTCCCGCGCCCGTGGACCATGGGTTCAACGGGCGTCGATGCGGTAACTGTCGCCGTACACCCGCCACCGCAGCGGTGTCTCCAGCCCGAGCCTGCCCTCGCTCACGAACACCCGCTGGGCCGTCTCGATCCGGCCCGTGTCGGAGTGCGCGAGTTCCGTCTTCATCGCCGCGACGCGGGCGTCGAGGAAGGCGTTCAGATAGACCGCCTCGTCCCCGCCGCGCGCCGGGGGCGTGGCCGCGGCGATCGCCTCGCGGCGCATCGTACGGAAGCCGACCGCGCCGTCCGAGTCGCCGTACCCGTGCATCACGTAGGCGTCGTAGTAGATGAACTGGCCCAGTGCGCCGAGTCCGTCCACCCTGGCCCGTGTGACCGCAGGGTCGAAGTACGACCGGTCGCGCTCGGCGTCCTGCGCCGACCGGAAGGCCGGGTCGGTGGCCGCCGCGGCCCATGCCTCGGTGAACGGGCTTCCGAGCCCGTCGTGCGCATCGCTGCCCCGCACGGCTCGCAACGCGGGGAGGAACCGCTGCAGCGGATTGCCGGGACGCGCCGCCGCGTACCGCTCGACGACCTTCAGCATGTCGCCGGTACCGGAACAGAAGCCGATGATGCCCGCGGTGTAGCCGCGGCCGTCGTCGATGTCCTCGATGTACTTGTACTGCGCCTTCCAGTCGAGTGAGGAGTTCTCCGCGCTGGAGACCAGTTGCATGGCGATCTCCTTCTTGGCCGGATCGTCGAGCCCGGCTTCTGGTTCCGCGCCGGCTGACCGGGCCGCCGAATCGGATCCCGAATCGGATCCAGAGCCGGATCCTGACGTGGATCCCGAGCCGGACGCCGAGCATCCGGAGAGCACGGAGACGGCCATGACGGCCGCAGTGGCAGCGACGAGCTGGAGACGGGAAACGATCTTCACCCCTCCACCCTGCCACGGCGGGGGAGTGGTCTTCGCCCGTTCGGCTGTAGCGTCATGGGCATGGAAGACCAATCTGTTGTCGACGTCGGCGATGTACGGCTGGCGTATCGGACCTGGGGCGACCCCTTCGGCTCGCCCGTGGTCCTGCTGCACGGCCTCGGCGGCTCCGCCGCGAGCTGGGAGGCGGCCGGGAGTCTGCTCGGCGAGCAGTGGCGGGTGTACGCCCTCGATCTGCGCGGGCACGGCGAGAGCGACTGGCCCGACGAGTACTCCTTCGAGCTGATGCGGGACGACGTCCTCGGCTTTCTCGACGAGTGCGAGCTCGACCGGGTGGGCCTGGTCGGCCACTCGATGGGCGGGGTCGTCGCGCATCTGCTCGCCCACGAGCACGCGGACCGGGTGGAGCGGCTGGTGCTGGTGGAGACCCCGCCGCCGTTCCCGAGCGAGCCGAAACCGGCCCCCGAGCCGGAGGGTCCGGTGGACTACGACTGGGCTGCCGTCGCTCCCATCCGGGCCCAGGTGTCCGACCCCGACCCCGAGTGGGCGGCCGGGCTCGGCGAGATCGTCGCGCCGACGCTGCTGATCGCCGGCGGCCCGGAGTCCACCATGCCCCAGGGGCGCCTGCAGGACATGGCCTCGCTGATCCCGGACTGCCGGCTGATCACGATCGGGGGCGGCCACCGGGTGCATGAGGTCCACCCGGACCAGGTCGCCCAGCAGATCACGGAGTTCTTCACCAGCTGAAGGACCGATGGTACGGTCTTCGGCCCGCGCCCGCCGGGCAACCGCTCACTGTCCTGCGGAAGCGCGGCCGACGTGCCCGGCTGCCGGTCCGGGCGGCGGCCGCTCATGGCGACGGCCCGGTCGACGAGGGGCGCGTCGGCCGGGACCGGAACGGGCGGGCCGAAGATGTGTGTATCCATGAAGTGCGGACCGCTCCGGCGCCCGAAACTCATCGTTCAACGCACGACGCGCCCCCGGAGCACGATCCGGCTCGGGTGATCCAGGGCGGCCGGGTCCAGGGTCGGGTCGGTGGCGTACGCGACGAGGTCGGCGGGTGCGCCGTCCACGAGACCCGGCAGCCCCAGCCAGGACCTCGCCGTCCAGGACGCCGCGCCGAGCGCCGCCTCGGCCGACAGCCCGGCCCGCAGCAGCCAGGTCATCTCGCCCGCGACGGTCCCGCACGGGAAGGTGTCCGTTCCCGCCAGCACCGTCACATCCGCCTCGTGGGCCGCGCGCACATTGCCGAGCATGGTGTCCCAGCCGGCCAGCCACAGATCACGGCGCACGCCCGGCTCCCGGGCCCGCATCTCGTCCACGTTCGCGCCGAAGGCGCTCAGCGTCGGGACGAACGCCGTGCCCTGCGCCGCCATCCGGTCCAGCAGTGCCGGGTCCAGATGCATACCGTGCTCCAGGCTGTCTGCGCCCGCGAGTACGGCATTGCGGGTGCCCTCGGCTGTCTGGCAGTGCACCGCCACCTTGCCGCCGGCCGCGTGCACCGCCTCCACCACCGAGGTCAGCAGCGCGAGCGGTACGGCGGGTTCGTCGGCGGCCCAGTCGCCGATGACCTTGCACCACCCGGACGAAGCGGCGGCCTCCTCCACGGCCGCCTGCACCAACTCGGCCTCGCTCACATCCCGTCCGGCGCCGGGGAAGAACCGGCCGGGCGTGGCCAGCCAGCGCCCTGCCGAGGTCACGCGCGGGAGTTCGGGGTCCTTCTCCACCCAGGCGGGCATCCGCTGCGCGGTGCCCGGGGTACGCACCGCGAGTACTCCGGCGTCCCGGTGCTCGCCCAACTGCCTGCGCAGCAGCTCCTCGTCGAAGGGTGTGCCCGGCTCGAGCGCCCCGGGGTGGGTATGCACGTCGACGAGTCCGGGCAGCAGCCAGCCGCCGTCGACGATCGTTTCCGCGTCCCGGCCCGCGAGCCCGCCCGGGGGGTCGCCCGCGCGAAGCACCTCGCCATCGATCCAGAACACCCGCTCCTCGCGTTCCGGCAGCACGACCCCACGTATGCACAACATCGGCCGACCGTACGTCACCTACAGCGCTGCTGCCAACGGATCACCGACCCACGGTCACCTGCGCACACCGGAACATTGCGGAACGTTCCGGCCCACCCTCTTGTCGGCGGCCCCCGCGTCATGCGATACAGGTCTGGACCATTGCCGCCGGATGGAAGGCACGACCGTGCAACGCCCCCACGCAACCGCCGCGTTGGCCTGCTCCGCCGCCGCCCTGCTCCTCGCCACGCTCACCGCCTGCGATTCCGCCCCCGAGGCCGACATCCAGAAGCCCACGACCCCGGACCATGTGACGGCGCAGGCCAGCAGCGCCACCTCCGCGCACGTCATGTGGGAGCAGGCTGCCGACAACGAGGCGGTCACCGGCTACGAGGTCTACCGCCAGGGCGAGAAGGTCAAAACCGTCCCGGCGGCCAAGGTGATGACCGACGTCGACGGGCTGACCGCCTCGACCGCGTACACCTTCACCGTCCGGGCCCGTGACGCCGCCGGGAACCTCTCCGCGCCGAGCGCCGCCGCAACCGTCACCACACCCGCCCCGACCCCCGCCGACCACGAGCCGCCGACCCGCCCGGTGAGACTGCGCGGCACGGCGGACGGCAGCCGGGCCGCGAACCTCTCCTGGGGCGGCTCGACGGACGACGTCGGCGTCACCTCGTACGACATCTACCAGGAGGATTCCCGGATCCACAGCGTGCCCGGCACACAGACCACGGCGCATCTGACCGGACTGCGCCCCGGCACCGTCTACACCTTCACCGTCCGCGCCCGCGACGCCGCCGACACCTCTTCGCCGGACAGCAACGCCCTCGACCTGACCACCGCTTCCGCGCCGGGCGCACCCGCCGGTACCGCCCCCACGGACCTGCGGATCAGCAACCGCGTCCAGGGCGAGGAGTACGCCGTCGACCTGGACTGGAGGCAGCCCGACACAGGTGGCGAGATCCTGGCGTACCAGCTCTTCGTGGACGGCCGGCTGACCACCGCGATCGTGTGGGGCGCCACCCCGCCCACGGGCCGGGCGCACTACCGGCTCACCGTCAGCGACCCGCGCGGCACGCGCTACTCGATGAAGATCCGCGCCAAGCTGCCGGACGGGAAATGGGGAGACTTCTCCGCCCGGCGCACGGTCGTCCTCGGCGACTGAGTCGCTCACGGTCCGTCGGTCCGGGGGCGGTGGCGGCGGCGACGTCGACTGCCCGGCCGGGCTCAGCCGGTGACGCGGACGGTCTCCACCCACCTCGGGGGCTGCGGGGCGTCCGGGCCGATGAGCGCCGCGACGAGCCGGCACGAGGGGGCCTCGTCCGGCCAGGGCGTACAGCCGTCGGTGAGCACGACGACGATATTCGGGCGGTCGCGCGCCGCGAGTGCGGCGGCGATGCCCACGCGCATGTCGGTGCCGCCGCCCCCGCCCAGGGTGATCTGCTCGGCGGCCGTCACCCTGGACACGCTGTGCACATCGGCGTCGCAGGCCAGCACGGTGACGCGGTTGCCCCGGACGCCCACCTCCCGCAGCACCCCGGTAAGCGCGAGCAGTGGGGGCAGGTGTGGGACCTCCAGTGCGAAGAGGACAAGACGGGCAAGCGGCTTGAAATCCCTGCACCTCCGAGGTACGTGTCAGCCGACTTCCTGAAGGCGTCTTACTGGTCGCACCGAGGCAAGCTGGACGTGCCCGAGGAGCGGTTCATCTCCTACCCCAACGCGTCGCCGGACTCGGACCCGACGCTGTTGCTCGGCTGGGCCGGCTGGGATCACAAGGATCAGGTGCAGGCCCTGATCAACGTGATCAATGAACGTACTGAGCAAGCTGGTTGGGAGACCTCGCGACTGACCCCGCTCATCGCGGGCATTCAGGAGCTGATGCCGTGGGTGCACCAGTGGCATGGCGAGTACGACGAAGAGTGGGACGGCACCCCCGCTGAGGAGTACCAGGCGTATCTGGACGAGCAGTACGCCAAGCACGGGCTCTCGGCGGAGGACCTCACGGCCTGGCGGCCGGAGAAGAAGACCCGCGGTCGGGCGAAGAAGGCTGGTTGACCTCGCGTACAAGCTCGTGCAAGAGGACGCCCCGCCGCCGGAATACCTCGGTAGCGGGGCGCCGTCTGCCATGCATGGTCAGCCCTGCGCGGCGAACTCCACGAAGGCCGCCCAGCCGCCAGAGGTGACAGACAGGATCGGCCCCGTCTTGTCCTTCGAGTCGCGGACGTGGACGGTGTTCGTACGGGTCGCAACCTCGACGCACTCGCCGCCCGCTCCGCTGCTGTAGCTGCTCTTGAACCACGCGGACTCAGGCGTCCCCACAAGCGCTTCGGCGTTCATGTCTCTCCCAGAGATTTCTCGATGAGGGCCAGCGATTCGCGCGGAGTGATTGCCTGGGCCCGGAGGACGCCATACTGCTCCTCGAACTCCCGGACCGACCTTCGCTCCGTGTAGAGACGGCTGTCCTTGTGCGCCTCAACGTACGCGATCCTCCGCTCTTCCTTGGTCTCGATCAAGGTGAAGGCGCCAGCCATGCCCGCGTGATCCTCGCGTCGGGTCGGCATCACCTGGATCTCGACGTTGCGGTATTGGCCGACCAGGAGAATCTGCTCCAACTGGCCACGCAGCACTTCGTCCCCGCCCAGGGGACGGCTCAGCATGCACTCTTCGATCACGAAGCTGATGATGGGCCTGGGACGACGGGAGTAGATCTCGTGCCTGGCCAGGCGTGCTGCCACCCGTTGCTCGACGATCTCCTCTTCCAGTACCGGTCGCCACATCTTGAACACCGCCCGCGCGTACTCCTCCGTTTGTAGCAGCCCAGGTACGCCATGGTTGGCGTACACATGCAGCTCAACCGCCTCCGCCTCCAGCCGCGCCGCATCCCGGAAGAAGGCCGGATACTGCGCCCGAGCGACCTCCTCCTTGCTGGCCTTCAGCACCCCGCCCGCGTCCAGCAGTTCGTCCGCCTGGTCGATGAACTTCGGTTGCGGGATCCTGCGCCCCTGCTCGAACGAGGCGATGCTCGACGCCGAGTACCCCGTCATCGCTCCGAACTCCGCCCGCTCCAGCCCCGCCCGTACCCGGAACAGCTTCAAGTGCTGGCCGAACACATGCAGGATGCCCGACCCGACCTCGTACTCATGCTCCGGCTGCTGTCGCTGATCGTCCACGTCCCACGCCTCCGTAACGTCCCGCGTCGCCCTACCTGCCCCGAACGTCCCACCTACGCATCGGCCAACGCGGCCCACTGGGGCCGGTCATGCCCCGCACCGCGTACAACCCGCGCGCGGACGCGTACAACAGTGACCCGTCGGCGCGTCTCTCCTGGTCAACGGTATGCACGTGCCGAGATCGTTTACTGGCTGAACCGAGCAGTTCCCCCAGATGTGCGCACCCTGTTGCCGCCCGGCGAGGAGTGTGAAGTGCGCATCGCGCAACTCGTCCCTCGACGGACACGTAATCCAGGCCATCCAGGGCGCGTTGCCCATTCAGATAGCAGCCCCGACGACTCGAAGCAACGCCTGGGCCAGCTCGATTCCTGACGGTCGTCCGGCTCCCCGTTCGCCACCAGCAGCGCAGCGGACACCGACTTGAGGTCGCAAATGCGCCAACGCGCACTCCGCACCGCGCACGGAGCTGGCTAGTGCTGTGACCGCATAGGTTCGCCGGGTTGGTGGTCGGGGCGGTTGGATGGGCGGTGACGTCCGATCCGAGCGGTGGAGGTGCGGTGGCCGAGCCTGTCCGTGTGCGCAGACTGACCGACCAGGAGGGGCAGAAATTGCAGCAGATCGTGCGGCGAGGCAGCACCAGTTCGGTGCGCTACCGACGCGCGATGATGCTCCTGGCCTCGGCTGGCGGGAACCGGGTCCCGGTCATCGCCCAACTGGTAGCGGCCGACGAGGACACGGTGCGCGATGTGATCCACCGGTTCAACGAGATCGGCCTGGCCGCCCTGGACCCTCGCTGGGCGGGAGGCCGTCCCCGCCAGCTCAGTCCTGACGACGAGGACTTCGTCGTCGCGACGGCCACCACCCGACCGGCCAAGCTCGGCCAGCTCTTCACCCGCTGGTCGATCCGCAAGCTCGTCACCTACCTGCACCGTGTGCACGGTCGGGTGATCCGCATCGGCCGCGAGGCGTTACGGTGCCTGCTCACGCGACGCGGCGTCACCTTCCAGCGCACCAAGACCTGGAAGGAGTCCCCGGACCCCGAGCGCGACGCCAAGCTCGACCGCATCGAGCACGTCCTGGAGCACCTTCCAGACCGTGTCTTCGCCTTCGACGAGTTCGGCCCGCTCGGGATCCGGCCCACCGGCGGCTCGGGATGGGCAGCATCCGGCCACCCCGAGCGACACCCCGCGACCTACCACCGCACCCACGGGGTGCGGTACTTCCGCGGCTGCTACTCGATCGGCGACGACACGCTCTGGGGCGTCAACCGCGGCAAGAAGGGCACCGCGAACACCCTGGCCGCGCTGAAGTCGATCCGCGCCGCCCGCCCCGACGGCGCCCCGATCTACGTGATCACGGACAACCTGTCCGCCCACAAAGGAGAGAAGATCCGCGTCTGGGCAAAGAAGCACCGGGTCGAGCTGTGCTTCACCCCTACCTACGCCTCTTGGGCCAACCCGATCGAGGCCCACTTCGGGCCGCTGCGGCAGTTCACCATCGCCAACTCGAACCACCCGAACCACCCGGTGCAAACCCGTGCCCTGCACGCCTACCTGCGCTGGCGCAACGCCAACGCCCGCCACCGCGACGTCTTGGCCGCCGAACGCCGCAAGCGCGCTCGCATCCGCAGCGAGAAGGGCATCCGCTGGGGCGGACGCCCGCTCGCCGTGGTTGCATGACCAAGCGCGCCGGTGATCTACCTAGCTGTTCGTCAGGTCCTTGGCCAAGACCTGTTCGCTGCCCGTGCCATCAGGCAGAAGGTCACCCGGCACACCGGTGTCCGTGAACCCGTGGCGCTCGTAGAGAGCGGCAGCCCTTTTGTTGTCCGGCATCACAGACAAACGCAGAGACTTGGCACCTCGCTCTGCAGCCCACCGGGCAACCTCCCGGATCAGGCAGTCGCCGACCCCTCTGCCCCGGTCCGCGGGACTGACCCCCATCGAGATCAGCTCAACGCGGTCTTCTGCATGCTCAACTGGAACGCCGCTGGCCATCCCCGCAGGACGACCGTCAACTACCGCAACGACATTGTGTGCGCCGGGAATCTCCAGACGGGCACGCCAGCGGTCTTCGCGATCACCGGCTCCCTGCCACTGGGCAAGCGTCGACCCGAACGCGTAGGGCGCCTCCGCCAGGGCTGCCTGCCGCAGTTCCCGCCAGATCGGCCAGTCGTCTGATTCCAAAGTGCGCAGTTCAAGCATGACGCAGACCCTGCCGTACTGACGGAAGCAACAGCAACGGGATAACGTCCGATCTTCGTGCCAAACCGGTGAACCTATGCGGTCACAGCACTAGGGTGATCGTTCCTGGCGGACCGGAACGAGGGGGCGGGCCGTATGGCGGCGAGCAGCGAGCGACGGCGCAGGGCGGACATCGTGCGCTACTGGCGCGCGGTGGAGATGTTCAGCCCGCAGAAGGTGGAGAAGACCTCGCCGCCGAAACACATGTATCCCGTGGAATCCGGGCGTCCTCTGCCGTGGGAAGAGGGGCATCCCGTACGGCGGCGGAACCCGGGCCGGAACATGGTCAGGCAGCACACCGTCTACTGCGGCGTGTACCCGGTCGCGTCCGTCCGCGATGTCCTGCTTGATGTCTTCGGCAGCAGCGAGGAGGACCACGACGGCCGCGTGGACGGTGACAGCGCTCTGCTGGCCTTCGAGGTCACGGACGAGGGGCTGTTGGTCCAGGACTCCATCACCTTCTCCGCGTGTGCCTGGGCGGTGGGGCGCAGCCGTAAGCCCGGCCCGGAGACCCAGGGATGGCTCGACGGCTTCGAGGCGGAGGCCGACGAGTGCGAAGGTGTTGTGCTGGGCGTCGGCGACGGCAAGGTGACGATCGCGGACACGGTGCCGGGGCGGCGGCAGCGGCCTTTCGCGGGGTTGCTGTGCGAGATCACGGTCGGCGCGGTCGGCGGCGCGTTGAACGCCGTGCTCGGACCGGTGCTCGGTGACCTGGCGGTCGGTGCCCTCTCGGGCGCCGTCGATGCAGTGGCCGACGGCGGTGCCAGGCGCTCCGCCAGGCGTGAAGACAACGGGGCGCTGGACGAGAGCCCGTTGGACGAGGGCGACGCAGCCGATGCGGGGGACGACGACGAGGCTCCGCCCCGGCTCGGGGAGAAGCCGCTGACCGTGCGTGACCTGTCGGCCGTCACCCGCTGGGTCGCAGAACAGTTCGGCGTCACCGACGACCTGCGGCCGGAGACGATTCGGGTCCAGTGCAAGTCTGTGTCCCGGCGGAAGGCAGGCCGGTCGGGAGGGTCGGACTTCCTGAACAGCTTCATAGCGGCGGACCTCGGTCTGGTCGCGGGCAGCCTCAGCAAGGACGAGCCAGGGCCTGCGCTACGGGACTACCTGACCGCCTCGACCGCGCTGCGCGGCCGTACGCGAACCGACGTCAGGGACGAACCGGCAGCAGTCATCAACGGGGTGCAGCCGGCCCTCTTCCCGCTCGGACGATGGCCGTCGAAGACAGAGCATCCGCTGGTGCTGAGCCAGCAGTTCGCGGTCAACCGAATCGTGGAGCAACTGGCCGACGCCGACGGGTTGTACGCGGTCAACGGCCCGCCCGGTACGGGAAAGACCACGCAGCTGCGGGACCTCATCGCCGCCGTCCTGGTCATGAGGGCGGAGCGGCTGTCCGAGCTGCGGCGGCCCGAGGACGCGTTCATCGGCCAGGCGCACCGCTGGAGCACCGGCACGTACCAGCGGTCCGTGGCGTCGCTCAAACCAGAGCTCGCGGGTTACGAGATGGTGATCGCGTCAGCGAACAACGGCGCCGTCGAGAACGTTTCCAACGAGATCCCCGCGCTCGAATCCGTTGCCGAGGAATGGCGGGAGGAGGCGTCCTTCTTCCCGGAGCAGGGACGGCTTGTGCTCGACGGCGTACCGGCGTGGGGGACCCTCGCCGCAAAGCTCGGCAACAAGGGGAACCGTTCGAACTTCCGCAGCACCTACTGGTTCGGCCCTCCCCGCGAGGAGCGGGCCGAGCGTGGCGAAGGCATGCGGGACGTGCTGAGGGCTGCTGCGTCGCGCGGCGGCGACCTGGCGGCATGGCGGGAGGCAGTGGCCCGCTTCCGGGAGGCGCGGCAGACGGTGCTCACTCTGCGGGATGAGCGACAGCGCGTGGATGACGCGCTCATGGACTTCAGCCGCGCCGAGGCGGCCGTCACCACTGCCCAGCAGTCAGTTCAGACGGCCCAGCAGGACCTGGAGGAGCTCCGAGCGCCGGCTGTCGCGGCCCGTGTGGCCCGTAGCGCAGCGCACACGGACCTCGCGGGCCCCGCCGGCCGCAGGGCGGAGCACCGTCGGCACCGTCCCGGCCTGACCGCAGGCATCTTCACACTCGGCGCGGCGCGGCGCGATTGGCAGGCGGAGGACCAGCGGCTGGCCTCAGCTGAGGAGACGGCTCGGACCGTGTACGAGGAACGGGCGCAGGCGGCCGCCGCGTACGACCGAGCCGAGGGCGCGGGCAGGGCGGCTCTGAGTGAGGCCGAGCGGGCCCTCCATGTGGCGGAGCGGCAGCTCGCACAGCTCCAGCTCACCTTGGAGACGGCGGTCGAGCGCTGGGAGGCGTATCTGCCGCTCATCGGGACTCAAGGTGATCGTGCTGAGGAGGAGGCGAGGGAGCTCTCCTCGCCCTGGTCCGATCCGGAGTTCACCCGGGCCCGCACACGGCTCTTTCTCGCCGCGATGGATCTGCACCGTGCGTTCATCGAAGGCGCGGCCGACCGTATGCGCAAGAATCTCGACGCCGCGATGGACGTCCTCTGCGGCGACGCTCCCAAGACCCTGAAGCCGGAGGTGGTGCTGGCGGCCTGGCAGAGCCTCTTCCTCGCTCTGCCCGTCGTCTCCACCACATTCGCCTCACTGGACCGGATGTTCACGGGGCTGGGGCCCCGGTCGCTCGGTTGGATGCTGATCGACGAGGCCGGCCAGGCGACCGCCCAGATGCCGGTGGGTGCCCTGTGGCGGGCGCGGAGAGGAGTCATCGTGGGCGATCCGCTGCAGCTGGAGCCAGTGGTCACGCTGCCGCACACGGGTCAGCAGGCCCTTCGCCGCACCTTCGGTGTGGCTGAGGAGTGGGAACCGTCCCGCACCTCGGCACAGCGCGTCGCGGACCGGCTGAACCACTACGGCACCTGGCTGCCCGCACCCCAGGGCTCGGAGGACGACCAGGTGTGGGTGGGGTCGCCTCTGCGCGTGCACCGGCGCTGCGACGACCCGATGTTCACGATCAGCAACGAGATCGCCTACGACGGGCTCATGGTGCACGGGGTGCACCGGGACGACGATTACGCGGTGGCCAGGCGCGGCGTGTGGTGGCCGGTCAGCGGCGGGCGCGCACCGCAGGGCAAGTGGACGCCGGAGGAAGGGGATTGCGCGAACGTCATCGTGCACCGACTGGTCGACCAGGGCCTTGATCCCGAGCGTGAGCTCTTCGTCATCAGCCCGTTCCGGGATGTCGTGGCCGGACTCCGTCGCAGCCTGTGCCAGGTTGTCCCGCGCGACAGGGTGGGCACCGTGCATACGACCCAGGGGAAGGAGGCCGACGCAGTGCTGCTGGTTCTCGGCGCGGGCGGGGACAAAGCAGGCCCGCGAGCCTGGGCGGCCTCTGCCCCGAACCTGCTGAACGTCGCGGTGAGTCGCGCTCGTCGGCGGCTGTTCGTCGTGGGTGACCACGACGCATGGCGTGGACACCAGCACTTCGACGTACTCGCACGTCAGCTGCCGTGCATCTCGGAGGCCGAGCAGGCGGCCATGCGGGAACTCGCCCCGACGGCGCTGGCCGAAGGCTGCCGCTGCCGATAGGGGAGGGCGCAGTCCACCCGGGGTGGCGGCCGAAGCGGGCCCTCTGTGCCGAGCCCGAGCCCGTCACGCTCTGTTCCGTGTACAGCGCGCACTGACGCGTACAGCCCGTTCTCGTCCGCGCGTCCGCCCTGGTCAACGGTATGCCGGGGCCGAGATTGTCGTCGTCACGAGCCGAGCGACTACCCCAGAGGTGCCCGTCCAGCAACCGGCGGCACCCGTACGCGAATTCGCCATGCAGTTCACTTCCACTCCACGCGGCGCCCGGCTTGCTCGGCGCCTCGTCTCGCACCGGCTCGACGAGTGGGGTTACCCCTACGACTCCACCCCCAACGAAACCTTGACCCTGATCGCCGCCGAGCTGGCAGCGAACGCCATCCGTCACGGCCACGTGTCCGGACGCGACTTCCACGTGAGGCTCATCGAAGGCACATCCGAGGCAACGACGGTTCTCCGCATCGAGGTTGCTGACACCCGCACCGAACGGTGCCCTTCCCCCGAGACGCCCACTCCGCCGGCTACCGACGAGGAGTCAGGTCGCGGTCTGTTTCTCGTCTCGCAGCTCGCCGACCGCTGGTGCGTGGCACCCCGTGTCGGAGCCCCGGGCAAGAGCGTATGGGCGGAACTCGAACTCAATCACGGGTAGTTCCAGCCGAGTTGGCCGACGAAAAATCATCTGATTCTCAGTCACTCTCGTCGCTAACATCATGATTGTCACAGTGGGCCCATCCGGCTCACCCGAACCACTTTCCAGGACGACCGTGAAAATCAAGCGCGTGCGCGTAGAGAACTTCTGCTGTCTGCACAAGGTGGACATCGCCTTCGAGGAAATCACCTGCTTCATCGGCCCGACCGGTGTCGGCAAGTCCACCGTGCTGCGCGCACTCGACTGGTTCTTCAACGGCGAACGTTCGGTCTCGCTGAGCACGGACGATGTCCACTCGGCGGCCGACGGCGAGCGTATCTCCGTCGAGGTCGAGTTCGACGGGCTCACCGCTCACGACCGCGATGCCCTCGGCCGATACGCACCCGAGGGCGCCGAGACCGTCAGCGTCTGGCGGACCTGGGAGGCGGGGGACGACAAGATCACCGGGAAGGCTTTGGCCTACAGCCCCTTCGAGGAGATCCGACGGCACGCCAAGGCGATGGACAAGCGCCGGGCGTACAACGATCTCCGCGAGAGCGACCCCGGGCTCGGACTGCCCCCGGCCGGGAAGGCCGAGGCCGTTGACGAGGCCATGAACCTCTGGGAGCTGGCGAACCGGAACCGGCTCACTGAGACCGAGATCGAGGGGACACACTTCTTCGGGTTCGCGGGGCAGAGCAAGCTGGCCGAGCTGATCGACTTCGTCTTCATCTCGGCCGATCTCCGTGCCTACGAGGAAGCTGACGACTCCAAGGCGACGGCTCTCGCCCGCATCCTCAATTACTCGGTGGACCGTTCCCAGGCGAACGCGCAGCTCGGTGAGATCGAGGATGCCGCTCACCTGGCACGCCAGAAAGTGCACGCCGACGTCTACGGGGCCGTGCTCCATGATTTGTCGGCTGCGTTATCGAGGGAGGTGGCGCAGTTCACGACCGGTCGGGACATTGTCGTCACCCCCACTGTGCAGGCGCCCAGGGCCTCCAAGACCGTGTTCGAGGCGAGTGTCATGGATGGGGCTGCCAAGACGTCCGTGTATCGCCAGGGGCACGGCTTCCAGCGCGCGCTGATCATCGCGACCTTGAAGTACCTGGCCGAGCAGCGACGCGCGGACGGAGGGACGCGCACGCTCTGCCTCGCTGTCGAGGAGCCTGAGCTGTTCCAGCACCCGCCGCAGGCAAGGGTGTTCGCGGAGGTGCTGCGCGGGCTGGTCGCGTCGTCCGTGGAGGGTCGGACCCAGGTGATGTACGCGACGCACAGCCCTGTGTTCATCGACCCGGAGGGCTACCACCAGATTCGCCGGCTCAGCCGTGAGGTGGTGGAGGCGCATCCGGTCACCAGGGTCTGGCAGGCATCCGAGGCCGAGTTGTGTGCGTCGCTCACGGGGCTGGTGGGCGAGGATGCGATCAAGCGGCGGACGGGTCCCCGGCTGGCGGGCTCGCTGGCCGAAGGCTTCTTCGCCCATGCGGTCGTACTCGCCGAAAGCACTACGGACGGGGCCGTACTCACCGGCTGCGCGGAGAGGGCCGGAGTGAGCCTCGGCGCGGAGGGGATCACGGTCATCGATGTGACGGGGAGGGACAACATCCTTCTCTGCCACGCGATTCTCAGCGCCCTCGGAGTGCCGTGTCATGTGATCTTCGACGGTGACGCCGGAATGCTGGACCGTAAGACGGAGTCCGTCCAGCACCTGGATCCTGCGAAGCGGGAGGAGAAGGTACGGGACTTCGAGCGGCAGGCGCGGAAGCTCGCTGACAGCAACGCGAGCCTGCTGGGCTACTTGGGAGCTTCTCGGACGCCCTGGCCCTCGACCGATTCGGCCGCGAGGTACACGGTGTTCGAGGACGTCCTGGAGACGTCCCTCTCGGAGCAATGGCCGGCCTGGGGCGCTCGTCGGCAGGAGCTGATCGACACGGGGGACGGGGCGCCGGACAAGAATGCGGCTACGTACCGTGAGGCCGCCCGAACGGCGACGACCGGGCCCCCGTACGTTCTCCAGGCGGCCCTGGAGAACGTACGGGCCTTGACCAGGGCCTTCTGACTCTCCGACCTGATGAAAGTCCGTGGAGGGCACGTATCTCGTGCCCTCCACCGCATCGTCCGGCGCCGCCTCAGCTGCAGGCGCTCGCCGCAGCGTCCGTAACGACCACGTCCTCAAGCCGGACGGACAGTGACTGGTCGCGCTTGGGGTCCCACAGCCATACGCGGTCCCCGGAAGTGCCGAAGGTGAGTAGAGAGCGCGTAGCGGCAAGCGGGCCGTTGAATACAGGGATCTCCTTGGACACAGGCTTGACACAAACGAGTCGGCCCTGGGCTCCGTAGTACGCCGCAGGGGTCTCGCCGGACGCGGCAGCCGCGCGTGCTCGGTTCGCGGCCGCTTCCGCTCCGATGAGTCCGGCGGTCAGAGAGATCCCGATGACGAAGAGGCTCATGAGCGGAACGCCGATCCGGACCATGCCCCGCGCGTGGACCCACTGGTGGTAGTGGCGCATCCAGCCGGCGATTGCCAGCACCACTACCGCGAGCCCGAGCGCGATTCCGATGGGTCTGAGCGAGGCCGCGTAGGACCAGTACACCGATACCTCGATGACGTCGGAGGGGACGCCGAAGCCAGCCTTCAGATACATCGTGTGGAGCAGGCCGCCGAACCAGGGCAGGCTCAAGGCGAGCGCGGGGACGAGTGCTGGTACGGCCCAGTTGGCGTTGCGGCTGAACCAGGAGTGAACCAGGGCGTACCCGAGTCCGTAGAGGACCAGGCCACAGAGAGCCACCCCGAGCACCGCGTACGCCGTCACGCGCGCCACTTGCGCCGGGGGACCGGGCATGGTGAGGGCCAGCAACAGGCCGGCCACGGTCATCGGGGCGACGGCCACAGTGCCCCAGACCATGGTGACGGCAAGAGGCCGCTCCTCCCTGCGGTTGGTGATCTCATGGCCCACGGGCCACACCAGAGCGCACGCCACGAGCAGCGGCACCAGCACGAACAGGCCATGCGCGGCCGCAGTGGCGAATCCGCACCACCGCCACGCCCAGGCCCGCCAACACGGGGCCTGCCAGGCTCCATGCCGACACCGGACTCGGCGGTGGAGCGTCGGGGTCCCGGCCTTCCATGCCCATAGGGATGCGTAGTTGGAAGCCCTGCGGGTCGTACGGGCGCCCGGTGAGTGTTCCGCGCTCCAGACGCAGTTCGAGCGCTTCGACGGAAGGACGGCCGGTTTGCTTGAGAATGCGGACGGTGGAGATCACACCGAGCGACGTGCGCAGGGCTGCGACCCAGGCTCGAGGGCTTGGGGAACCCGAGAGGGCGGACGTCTCCGGGAGCCGGCGGTGGGCATGGAACACGGAGCGGTAGTCGTGGGCCAGGTCGTGCTCGATGAGGAACGCATCCACCACCCACATGCCTGCCTGGTGCCGACGAGCCAGGTTCTCGATCTCGGAGACGGCGGCCTGCACCGCGCCGAAGCGCGCACCGTGCAGCCGGACTTCGACCAGCAGCCCCACACGGCCGGGGCCGAGCGCCGAGGCGTCCGCGGTGTCGTTGCGGGGAAGCCATGGCCGCACCGACCACCCACGCCCCTCCAGGAGCTGTGCCGCGAGACTCGTCTCGTCCGGGCTGTCGACGACCGCGACCAGGACCTCGATCCGGCGGTTGAAGGGCTCGGCGGGCACGGGCGCCGTGTCCGCACGTTCGCCAGGACCGCCGGGGTCACCGGAACCGGCGGACCCGGACCCGGTTCGCGGACCCGGTACCGTCCTTCCGGCCGAGCGTCGGGTGGCTGTCCGTAGCGTTCGTAACATGCCGCTCTCTCCGTTCCGAAACTGCTCCCGCACGCCGTCAGCGCTCCTGCACCGGTCGTGCTTAGTTGGCCGAGATAGCTCTCTCGTATCACGGCCAAGCCTGGAACCATGCGCTTCATCGCCCCGGGGAGCACGAAGGGGCCAACGAGGGGAAGCACAGAGCACCATGGCGTTCAAGGACGATCCGGCGGAGAGCGGGACCGATGCCGGAAGAGGGCTCGGACGAGGGATCTTCGACTGCGACGGAGCCCATCAGAGCCCTCGAAAGAACGACTTCCAGAGCGGCATGGTCGCTCTCGACACCAACGTGCTACTCAACCTCTACCGCTCCAACGCCTGTACCCGGCAGGACACCCTGGCGGTGCTCATGAAGCTACGGGACCGGCTCTGGGTGCCGCACCAGGTGCTCACCGAGTTTTGGCGCAACCGCGAGCAGAAGTCCGTCCGCCACCACCACAGCACCAAGGCCAAAGAAACCTCGGCGGCCTTGGAGCGGGTTCGGCGGTCCGCGAGTGACGCCGTCGATCGGTGGGTCAAGGACGTACTATGCGAGCCATGCGCGAGGTCCTGCTCGGGGCCGACCCGGACGTGGCCCTCTCGAAGCGTGCAGTCACGGCGCTTGCTGAGGCGCGGGACCACTTCGTGCATGTCGTTCACCCGGGCGGCACGCTCATCACTCGCGCTTCCGGCGGACAGGTGCGCTGGTGGACCTGGGCCGGTCACCGGGCCAATGCCACGCTCGCGGCGACGCTCGGCACCGTTGCCGCCCCCGCCCAGCGGGTGAACGACTGCTGGATTCGGCTACGGGAGGACGTTGACCGGGAGCACTGGAAGCAGGCCGTCGCCGATGTGCCGAACCAGCTCTGCCTGCCCGAGGTCGACCAACGGGCCGTAAAGGGGCTGAAATTCGGTGAGGTGTTGCCGCCTCGCCTCGCGCAGGCGACCCTGGCGACGAGGTTCGCCTGCCTTGAGGGTGCACAGGCCGTCCTGCAAGAGCCAGTCAGATTTGTCTTCCTGACCCCTTCCTGACATCGCGCTCATCGGGCATGGAGCCGCCCCCGGCGCCGTGCGGCACCGAGGGCGGTCAGATGTGCATGCGAGCGGTGTCAGCCCAACTGCTCGTACGCCGGCAGGGTCAGGAAGTCCGCGTAGTCCTGGTCCAGGGAGACCTGGAGCAGGAGGTCGTGGGCCTGCTGCCACTTGCCGGACGCGAACGCCTCGTCGCCGATCTCGGCGCGGATCGCGGCGAGTTCCTTGGTTGCGACCCTGCGGGTCAGGTCCGCGGTGGCGTGTTCGCCGTTCTCGAAGACCACGTCCGCGTTGATCCACTGCCAGATCTGCGAGCGCGAGATCTCGGCGGTGGCCGCGTCCTCCATCAGGTTGAAGATGGCGACGGCACCCATGCCGCGCAGCCATGCCTCGATGTAGCGGATGCCGACCGCGACGGCGTTGCGCAGGCCGTCGTACGTGGGCGTGGCGTCCAGGGTGTCGATGGCGATCAGGTCGCCCGCGGCCACCGAGACGTCCTCGCGCAGGCGGTCCTTCTGGTTCGGCTTCTCGCCGAGGACCGCGTCGAAGGAGGCCATGGCGATCGGGACCAGGTCGGGGTGGGCGACCCAGGAGCCGTCGAAGCCGTCGTGGGCCTCGCGGTCCTTGTCGGCCTTGACCTTCTCGAAGGCGACCTTGTTGACCTCGGCGTCGCGGCGGGACGGGATGAAGGCCGCCATGCCGCCGATGGCGTGCGCGCCGCGCTTGTGGCAGGTGCGGACGAGGAGTTCGGTGTACGCGCGCATGAACGGGGCGGTCATCGTCACCGCGTTGCGGTCCGGGAGGACGAACTCGGCGCCGCCGTCACGGAAGTTCTTGACGATGGAGAAGAGGTAGTCCCAACGGCCCGCGTTCAGCCCGGAGGCATGGTCGCGGAGCTCGTACAGGATCTCCTCCATCTCGTACGCGGCGGTGATCGTCTCGATGAGGACGGTCGCGCGGACCGTGCCCTGCGGGATGCCGACGTAATCCTGGGCGAAGACGAAGATGTCGTTCCAGAGACGGGCCTCCAGGTGCGACTCCGTCTTCGGGAGGTAGAAGTACGGGCCCTTGCCGAGGTCGATGAGGCGCTGGGCGTTGTGGACGAAGTAGAGGCCGAAGTCGACCAGCGCACCCGGCACCGGGGCGCCGTCGAGCTGGAGGTGACGCTCGTTCAGATGCCAGCCGCGAGGGCGGGTGACGACCGTGGCGAGCTCGTCGGCGGGCCCCAGGGCGTACGACTTGCCGGACCTGGGGTCCGTGAAGTCGATGTCACGGGTGTAGGCGTCGATCAGATTGAGCTGGCCGAGGACGACGTTCTCCCACGTGGGGGCGGACGCGTCCTCGAAGTCGGCGAGCCAGACCTTGGCGCCCGAGTTCAGGGCGTTGATGGTCATCTTTCGGTCGGTCGGACCGGTGATCTCCACCCGGCGGTCGTTCAGCGCGGCCGGGGCCGGCGCGACCTTCCAGGAGTCGTCCGCGCGGATCGCCGCCGTCTCGGGCAGGAAGTCCAGCGTGGAGGTACGGGCGATCTCGGCGCGGCGCTCACCCCGGCGGGCGAGCAGTTCGTCGCGGCGGGGGGTGAACTGCCGGTGCAGCTCGGCCACGAACGCGAGAGCCGCGTGGGTAAGGACCTCGTCCTGCCGGGGCAGGGGCTCGGCATCGACGATGGCCAGCGGGGACGGCGCTGGTGCGGACATGAGCTGTCACTCCTTCAGCGGGCGGTGCGGGCGGCGTCTCACGGCCGCCGGGTCGCCTGAAACGGCACGGCGTGCCAAGGCTCCGAGATACGGCCGTGGTCGCCGCCTGAGGTGCAGAGGGCTTCTGATCAGTGGATAGTAGTTTCCTCATGGTGGAAGTTCAATGGTTTGTTGATGTCGAGATTCTCCGGGTCGACACAAGTGGTGCGTCGCTGGCGCAGCGTGCCAGTCCACTCAATCAAGGTGCTTCAGGTCCTCCACCGTGTCGATGTCGTACGCCTGAGCCACATCGGAACACTCGACCAGCGTGATCGCATCGCGGTGCGCCCGCAGATACGCCCGGGCGCCCTGATCACCCACCGCTCCGGCCGCGACGTCCGCCCACCGGTCGGCCCCGAACAGCACCGGATGGCCGCGCTCCCCGTCGTACGAGGCGGCCACGAGACTCCTTCGGGAGCGGTACGCCGATCGCACCCGCGCCACCGCGTCCGCGCCGATGCCCGGCTGGTCCACCAGGAGCACGAGCGCCGCGTCCGCCCCCGTACCGGCCAGCGCCCCGAGCCCCGCCCGCAGCGACGAGCCCATGCCCTCGGCCCACGCGGGGTTGACGGTCACGGGGCAGCCGGCGAGATCGGCGCGTGCGCGCACCTCCTCGGCCGCGGCGCCCAGGACCACCTGGACGCGGTCGCAGCCGCCCTCCCGCAGGGCGCGTACCGCGTGCTCCACCAGCGGCCGGCCGCGGTGGTCGAGCAGCGCCTTGGGCCGCCCGCCGAGCCGCCGCCCGCCGCCCGCGGCGAGCAGCAGCCCGGCGACCACCGGGGGCCGGGTCTGTCCGGTGACAGCCGGGGCCTGTGTTGTTCGAGTCATGGGGACTGAATACCCCGGAGATGCCTCGCCCGCGCAACCGGGAAGCGGCGGGGCGGTGAGAAGCGGAGAGGGCGGGCTCGGCGGCGTACGCGGAGCCGTCCACGGAGCGACGTGCGCATCACCCTTACGGGAGACCCTGAATTCCGTCCGCGGAGTGGCGCTCGACACCTGCCATGGCGTTAACTTGCGGGCATCTCCGGACACTTGACCACGGTCCGGGGTCCGGTCGAAACACTGGCACAAGGATGTGCGAGGGGGAGTGCTTTGTTGCGAAGCGTGGGGCAGACGCGGGTGACCAGCAGTGGTGAGGATCCGAGGGTGGCGGAGCTGCGTACGGCCGTCTCCCGGCTCCGTCGTGAGCTGGCGGGGCATCCAGCGGAGTTCCCGGACCGGGGGATCGCCGAGGACGAGCTGGCCGCGCTGGACGCGATGGCGATCAGCGGCGCACCCGAGATTCCCCGCCTGCGCCGTTCGCTGCTGCTGATCGCGGGGGCGATCGGCTCGGTCAGCGCGCTGGCCGCCGCACTCAGGGACGTACGCGTCGCCGTCGATCTCTTCGGCGAGCCGCCGCGCTCCTGACGGCCGCCGCAGCTCCTGACGCGCGACGGCCGGGAATCGGTCGCGGATCGGCCGACGGGCAGTCGCCGCCGCGACCGCGAGCCCCTGAGGTCGTCACGGCCCCGTGGCGACCTCAGGCGTCACGGGGGCCACGGCACGGCTCAGCCGGGTGAACCGTTGCTGGCCAGTGCGTCGGACAGCTCCTTCGCGGCCTGCTGCAGGATCGGCACGATCCGCTCCGTCGCCGCCTCCGTCACCCGGCCCGCCGGGCCCGAGATCGAAATCGCGGCCGAGGTGGGGGAGTTGGGTACGGAGACCGCCAGGCAGCGCACCCCGATCTCCTGCTCGTTGTCGTCGACCGCGTAGCCGACCCTGCGGACCTGCTCCAGCGCGTCGAGGAAATCGTCCGGGGTGGTGATCGTCTTCTCGGTGGCGGCCGGCATTCCGGTGCGGGCGAGCAGGGCCCGTACCTCCTCCGGGGGCGTGTGTGCCAGCAGTGCCTTGCCGACGCCCGTGGAGTGGGGGAGCACCCGGCGGCCCACCTCGGTGAACATGCGCATCGAGTGCTTGGACGGCACCTGCGCCACGTACACGATCTCGTCGCCGTCGAGCAGCGCCATGTTCGCGGTCTCGCCGGTCTCCTCGACCAGGCGCGCGAGGTACGGGCGGGCCCAGGTGCCGAGCAGCCGGGAGGCGGACTCGCCGAGCCGGATCAGACGCGGGCCGAGCGCATAGCGCCGGTTCGGCTGCTGGCGCACGTATCCGCAGACCACCAGCGTGCGCATCAGGCGGTGGATGGTCGGCAGCGGAAGCCCGCTGCTCGCGGAGAGTTCGCTCAGCCCGACCTCGCCCCCGGCATCCGCCATCCGCTCCAGCAGATCGAAGGCGCGCTCAAGGGACTGCACGCCACCGCTGGAAGCGGCGGGCTTGGAGTCGGATGTGCTGGCGTGGGACGACGGCACGTCAACGGTCCTTTCGAGGCGGAAGAGCGGGTGCCTCGCCGGGCGAGGCACCCAGCAGACTACCGGGCGGTTCCCGATCGGCGCACTGCTGTCGGGTGCGGCGTCCTGGCCGGTCAGAGCCCGTTTGTCCTGGTGTCTGCAGTCAGCGGGGCCTTTCTGTGGCGCCGCACTGGTCCCATGTTACGTTCCGCTCTCCGAAATTGGTCTTTTACTTTGTGGAAACCTCCAGTCGCGGCTACGGGTGGTCCGCCTGCCGTCGGGCGAGGAAAGTGGGGTCTTGACGGGCCTGAATCCCGCGTGAAGACTCCTTCAACAGTTCGTTGAATTTGTCAGTGCCGAAAGTCCGAAGTGAGGAGCACGGGTGTCCGGTGCGGACGTGAAACTGGTACTTCGCTCGACGCGTGTCGTCACCCCGGACGGGACACGCCCCGCAGTGGTCGCCGTCGCCGAGGGGAGAATCGACGCCGTCCTGCCGTACGACACCGAGGTGCCGGCCGGTGCCCGGCCGGAGGACTTCGGTGACGACGTCCTGCTGCCCGGACTCGTCGACACCCATGTCCATGTGAACGACCCCGGCCGCACCGCGTGGGAGGGCTTCCACACCGCCACCCGCGCCGCGGCGGCGGGCGGCATCACCACCCTGCTCGACATGCCGCTCAACTCCCTCCCGCCGACCACCACCGTCCCGCATCTGCGCACCAAGCAGCAGGTGGCAGCCCCCAAGGCGCACATCGACACCGGATTCTGGGGCGGGGCGATCCCGTCCAACGTCAAGGACCTGCGTCCGCTGCACGAGGCCGGGGTCTTCGGTTTCAAGTGCTTCCTCTCGCCCTCCGGCGTCGACGAGTTCCCCGAGCTCGACCAGGAGCAGCTGGTTCGGTCCATGGCCGAGATCTCCGGCTTCGGCGGGCTGCTGATCGTGCACGCCGAGGACCCGCGCCATCTGGCCTCCGCCCCCCGGCGCAGCGGGCCCGCGTACGCCGACTTTCTCGCCTCCCGGCCCCGGGACGCCGAGAACACCGCGATCGAGGGGCTCATCGCGCACGCCAGGCGGCTGAACGCCCGGGTCCATGTGCTGCACCTGTCCTCCAGCGACGCGCTGCCGATGATCGCCGCCGCCAAGCGCGAGGGTGTACGGGTCACCGTCGAGTCCTGCCCGCACTTCCTCACCCTCACCGCCGAGGAAGTCCCGGACGGCGCGACGGAGTTCAAGTGCTGCCCGCCGATCCGGGAGGCCGCCAACCAGGACGCGCTGTGGGACGGCCTGGCCGACGGGACGATCGACTGCATCGTCTCGGACCACTCGCCGTGCACCGCCGACCTCAAGACGCCGGACTTCGCCTCCGCGTGGGGCGGTATCTCCTCCCTCCAGCTGGGCCTCCCCGCCATCTGGACCGAGGCCCGCAGGCGCGGCCACTCGCTCGACGACGTCGTCCGCTGGATGTCCGCCGCCCCCGCCGAACTGGCCGGGCTGACCCGCAAGGGCGCCATCGAGGCCGGCCGCGACGCCGACTTCGCGGTCCTCGCCCCCGACGAGACCTTCACCGTCGACCCCGCCGAGCTCTTCCACCGCAACCAGGTCACCGCCTACGCCGGCAAGACCCTGCACGGCGTCGTCAAGTCGACCTGGCTGCGCGGGCGGCGGATCGCGGCGGACGGCACCGTCGCCGAACCCACCGGACGCCTCCTCGAAAGGAACCACTGACCATGACGGCGACAGCCCGCTTCACCGGCGACGCGACCCCGTACGGCGGCGGCGATCCGTACGCCGACTACCGCACCGCAGACTTCCCCTTCACCGACCTCGTCGACCTCGCCGACCGGCGGCTCGGCGCGGGAGTGATCGCCGCCAACGACGAGTTCTTCGCCGAGCGCGAGAACCTGCTGAAGCCGGAGCCCGCCGAGTTCGACCCCGAGCGCTTCGGCCACAAGGGCAAGATCATGGACGGCTGGGAGACCCGCCGTCGTCGCGGCGCGGACGCCGACCGGCCGCACCCCACGGACGAGGACCACGACTGGGCGCTGGTACGGCTCGGCGCGCCCGGAGTCGTACGCGGCATCGTCGTCGACACCGCCCACTTCCGCGGCAACTACCCGCAGGCGGTCTCCGTCCAGGCGGCCTGCGTCCCCGGCTCCCCGTCGCCCGAGGAACTCCTCGCGCCCGGAGTGAGGTGGACAACGCTCCTACCGCGTACGGTCGTTGGCGGACACGCGGCCAATGGGTTCGTCGTCGCGGCCGAGCTGCGCGTCACCCATCTGAGGGTCAATCAGCATCCCGACGGCGGGATAGCCCGGCTCCGGGTGTACGGCGAGGTCACCCCCGACCCCGCCTGGCTGGCCGCGCTCGGCACCTTCGACCTGGTCGCCCTGGAGAACGGCGGCCAGGTCGAGGACGCCTCCGACCGCTTCTACTCCCCGGCCACCAACACCATCCAGCCGGGCAGGTCCCGCAAGATGGACGACGGCTGGGAGACCCGGCGCCGGCGTGACAAGGGCAACGACTGGATCCGCTACCGCCTCGTCGAGCAGGCGGAGATCCGCGCCGTAGAGATCGACACCGCGTATCTGAAGGGCAACTCGGCGGGCTGGGCGAGCCTTTCCGCATGCGACGGGGAGGGCGCCGAGTGGGTCGAGGTGCTGCCCCGGACCCGGCTGCAGCCCGATACGAACCACCGCTTCGTCCTGCCGGAGGCGGTGCGGGCCACGCACATCCGGATCGACATCTTCCCCGACGGCGGCATTTCCCGGCTCCGGCTGTTCGGCTCACCGACGGAGGAGGGCGCCACGCGACTGGCCGCGCGCCACCGCGAGCTCGGCGGTTAGGGCCTCTGGCCCACCCGGGAGCCGGACGGGCCAGAGGCCCAGCCCGTCCGGCTGCATCCGGGTGTGCCCGATCGGTCCGCATCCAAGGCATATGGGACCCTAGGGGCATGATCTTCATCGCCGTCAAATTCACCGTCCACACCGCCGACCGCGACAACTGGCTCCCGGCCGTCGAGGACTTCACCCTCGCCACCCGGAAGGAGCCCGGCAATGTGTTCTTCGAGTGGTCGTACAGCGTCGAGAACCCGGACCAGTTCGTCCTGCTGGAGGCCTTCGCCTCCCCCGAGGCCGGGGAGGCCCATGTGAAGTCGCAGCACTTCGCCGCGGCGATGGACACGATGGCGGATCTCGTCGCCCAGACTCCGGAGATCATCAACGTCGAGGTGCCGGGCGAGGGTTGGTCCCGGATGGCGGAGCTCACCCCGCGCTCGCGGTGATCCGGACGTCGCTTTGTCCGCGCCGAACGACGCGGACACGGCGACACGGACACACCGGTGCGAAAGGCCCGTCAGAACTCCTCGTGGACCTCGGGATCCCCGCCGAACCGCTGCCGCGGCCCGGCCGAGATGCGGGCCAGCTCGTCCGCCGTCAGCTCGAACCCGAACAGGTCCAGGTTCTCGCGCTGCCGCCCCGGATCGGCCGACTTGGGGATCGGTACGGCACCGAGCTGGGTGTGCCAGCGCAGTACGGCCTGAGCGGGCGTCACACCGTGCGCATCGGCGATGGCGGCCAGCTCCGGGGCGGCCAGCAGATCGCGTCCGCGGCCGAGCGGGCTCCAGCTCTCCGTGACGATGCCCTTGGCGGCGTGCGCGGACCGCAGTTCGTCCTGCGGCAGGCGCGGGTGCATCTCGATCTGGTTGATGGCCGGCAGCACCCCCGTCTCCCGCTCCAGCCGGTCGATCTGGGCCGCGGTGAAGTTGGAGACGCCGATCGAGCGCACCAGGCCGTCCTCACGGAGCCGGATCAGCGCCTTCCAGGTGCCGACGTACAGATCGAGCCGGGGCAACGGCCAGTGGATGAGATACAGATCCACGTACTCCAGCCCGAGATTGCGCCGCGACTTTTCGAACGACGCCAGCGTCGGCTCGTAGCCGTGATGCCGGCCCGGGACCTTGGTGGTGACGAAGACGTCCTCCCGCGGCACGCCACTGCGGGCGATCCCGCGGCCGGTACCGCTCTCGTTGCCGTAGTTCAGCGCGGTGTCGACGAGCCGGTAGCCGAGGCCCAGGGCCCCGGCTACGGCCCTCTTTGCCGCGTCGTCGTCCAACGGCCAGGTGCCGAGCCCGACGGCGGGAATGGCGCGGCCGTCGTTCAGGGTGTGAACCGGGGTCTCGGTCAAGATCTCCCTTTTCGTTCGGAAACCTTTCCGGCCAGGGTAGGACGGACCCGGGCGCGAGGCATGGACCGTGCGGGTGCGCCCGGCTCACGGCCCCGCGGCCCTGCGCAGTTGGGTGATGGCCCCGTCGCCCCGGCCGCGGTCGTGGCCCCGGCGGGTCAGACCGAGGGCCGGAAGACCGGCCGGCGGGTTGCTGCTGCGAAGCCGGGTCAGGCGGCGTGGCCCCCGTCCACCGTCAACTCCGTACCTGTGATGTACGCCGCTTCGTCACTGGCCAAGTAGGCGATCAGGGAGGCCACTTCGTCCACGGTGCCGAACCGGTCCAGTGCGGTCGCGGAGAGCTGTCCGGCGGCGAACGGGCCGTCGGCCGGGTTGAGGTCCGTGTCGACCGGCCCCGGCTGGACCAGGTTGACCGTGATGCCGCGCGGGCCGAGTTCGCGGGCGAGCGGCTTGGTCAGGCCCGCCAGCGCCGACTTGCTCATCGTGTAGAGGGTGGAGCCGGGACCGCCCGCGTGCCGGCTGAGAGCCGTGCCGAGGGAGATGATGCGGCCACCGTTCCCCATCAGCCCCGCCGCCGCGCGGCAGGCCAGGAAGACCGCCCGTACGTTGACCGCGAGCACCCGGTCGACGTCGGCGGGGGTGAGGGTTTCGATGGGGCCGAGTACGCCGATGCCCGCGTTGTTGACCAGGATGTCGAGCCGGCCGAGCGCGTCAGCGGCACGGCGCACGGCTGCCGGGACGGCATCCGGGTCGGCCGAGTCGGCGCGCAGGGCGATACCGCGACGGCCGTACGACTGGATCTTCTGGACGACCGCCTGCGCGCCGTCCTCGTCCCGCACGTATGTCAGCGCCACATCGGCGCCGTCCCGGGCCAGCCGCAGGGCGGCCGCGGCACCGATGCCCCGGCTGCCGCCGGTGACGAGTGCGGTCCTGTTCGAGCCGGTGGTCGTGGTGGTGCTGGTCATGGTCATGGTGAGTCTCCTGGTCCGTGAGGCCGGGTACTGCGCGGCGTCGGTTCCTCCGACACCCGGGTCTGCCGACACGGACAAGGAAAGATCTTCTGCGCGGCGGATACCGGCGGGAATCGGACTCCCACCCCGATGCGCCCGGGAACCGGGGTTCCTGCCGGGTGGACCGATGAGTTCTGGACGAGAGTGAGGTCAGAAGAGGGAAACGATCGATTTCCGGACCAGGAGAAGGACCATGGCGAAGCTGACTCTCACCACATTTATCTCGCTCGACGGCGTCATGCAGGCGCCGGGCGGCCCCGACGAGGACACCAGCGGCGGGTTCGAGTACGGCGGCTGGCTCGTACCGTTCGCGGACGAGGGCATGGGGCAGTTCATGACCGAGGTGTTCGACCGGTGCGCCGCGTTTCTGCTGGGCCGCCGTACGTACGACATCTTCGCCGCGCACTGGCCCAAGGTGACCGACCCCGACGACCCGGTCGCCGGCCGCCTCAACACGTACCCCAAGTACGTCGTCTCGACCACCCTGGAGAAGGCGGACTGGCAGAACACGAGCGTCATCTCCACCGACGTCGCCGAGGAGGTCGCCCGGATCAAGGAGCGGACGGATGGCGGCGAACTCCAGATCCACGGCAGTGGTGCCCTCGCCCGGTCCCTGATGGCACACGACCTGATCGACGAGTACAACCTCCTCGTTTACCCGGTTGTGCTCGGCCGGGGCCGTCGGCTCTTCCCGGACGGCGGGCTGCCGACGGCCTTCGAGCAGACCGGGGCACGCACGACCCCGAACGGCATCTCGATCCACACCTACCGGCCCACCGGCCGCGCGCAGTTCGGATCCTTCGCCCTTTCCGCCCCTCAGCCGGAGGCGTAGCGCATCGCCAGCGCGCGTACGGTCGCGGCGACCGCGGCCCTCAACTCGGGTGGGCCCAGCACCTCGACATCCTCGCCCAGGGCCAGGAACACGCCGTGGCCATGGTCGAGCGACTCGATGGGCAGCACCGCGCGGATCCAGCCGTCCGGATCCGGCGTTCCGCTGTCGGCCAGTGCCCGGGCCGCCGCCCCCATGAGGTGTGACGTGGCGTGCGGTGCGATGCGTACCAGTGCCTCCGTCTGATGGAGACGGGCGTGGAAGTCCGCCTGATGGCGCTCCCAGTGCCCGGCCAGATCGAAGTTCTCGGGAGGAGGGAACCTTTCGTCGAGGACGGTGAGCCGGAGGATCTGGTCGACCCGGTACGTACGCGGTCCCGGCCCGGCGACGACGTACCAGCGTCCCGCCTTGAGTACCAGCCCGTACGGCTCCAGCCGCCGGTCGACATCGGTCGGCTGCTGCCAGCGGCGATAGCGGACGTCGAGGACTCGGCTGTGCCACACCGCGTCGGCGACCTGCTGGAGGTACGGGGTCTCCTCGTCCTTTGCGTACCAACCGGGCGCATCGAGATGGAAGCGGGCGCGCATCCGGTCGGCCTGCTCGCGAATTTCGGGCGGCAGCGCCGCGCGCAGTTTGAGCTGGGCCGCCGCCAGGGACGCGCCGAGGCCGAGATCCGCCGCGGGCCCGGGGATGCCGGACAGGAAGAGGGCCTCCGCCTCGCCCGCGCTGAGCCCGGTCAGCCGCGTGCGGTAGCCCGCGAGCAGCTGGTAGCCGCCGGAGTGCCCGGCATCCCCGTACAGCGGAACACCCGCCGCGTGCAGCGATTCGATGTCGCGGTAGACGGTCCGCACGGACACCGCCAGCTCCGCCGCGAGCTGTGCGGCGGTCATTCGGCCCCGGGTCTGGAGCAGCAGGACGATCGAGAGGAGTCGGCTGGACTTCACTGACACAAGGTGTCGGTGAAGTCCGTCTACGGTCCAGCCATGGCCTTGGAGGAGGACCCGGCCGGGATCGATTCCCGGGACGGGAGGAGAGCCGCCGCCCCGCCCGTCGGCCTCCTCCGACCGACCTTTTCCGACGAACCGCAGGAGATCTCTCATGAACGACTTCGACTTCCTCGCCGGCACGTGGGACGTCACCAACCGCCGGCGGACCGACTTCCTCGACGAGGCGAGTGCGTGGGAGGAGTTCCCCGCCGTCAGCCGCGCCTCGCGTCACTTCGAGGGCGGAGCGAGCTTCGACGAGATCGACTTCCTGGAGCAGGGGCACTGCGGGCTCACCCTGCGGCTGTACGACCCCGAGCGGGAGCAGTGGTCCCTGTACTGGTCGAGCAGCCGCACCGGAGCGCTGTTCCCGCCGGTCGTGGGCCGGTTCGAGGACGGCCGGGGCGAGTTCCACGGAGACGACACGCACGACGGAAAGCAGGTCCGGGTGCGGTTCATCGGATTCCTCCGTGGATACTCCGCCCTTCAGGGCGGAGAGGAAACGGACTCCTGCGGAGCAGGGCAAGGAGCGGAGTTTCGCTCCCGGGGCGAAGGGCCGTTGTGACCCGCAGATTTGATCTTAACTCGCAGCATCACTAGTTTGTGAGCGTGACCACGAGGCGTGTGAAGCGGGCGTTCAAGTACCGCTTCTATC
>NZ_JBHVSY010000037.1:0-61868 GCF_042884935.1 Streptomyces sp. NPDC058092 | reverse complement strand
AGGGGCAGATCTTCGTGAAGGGCGAGGTCATCAAGACCGTGCCCGAGTCGAAGATCGTCGAGACACTGATCGAAGAAGCCATGAAGATCGCCGAGCAGATGGAGAAGGACGGCATCGCCTCGGGCGAGCCCCAGGTCTCCATCAGCTGAACCACGACGCTCACGACCGCGCCCCGCCGGAGGAACACCGCCCGGCGGGGCGCAGCCGTGAGCGGCCTCACGGAGCGGCCCGGGAGAACGACCTGATCCACTCCCCGTCGTGCACCAGGTCGTTGTCCGGGCACGGGGCGGCGCGGATGAGGCTCTTTGGGTACAGTGCGGAAATCAGCAGACCGCATGGTGAGGCCCCCTCGTGTTGACGCAGACCACCACCCGGGTCCTCGAACCCAGCGACCTCGGCGCCGCTCTCGCCATCCTGGAGAGCGAACCCGTGGCCAATGCCTTCGTGACCGCCCGGATCCGGATCGCAGGTCTCGATCCCTGGCGCCTCGGCGGCGAGATGTGGGGCTGGTACGCCGACGGACGGCTGCGCTCGCTGTGCTACTCGGGCGCCAACCTCGTACCGGTCTGCGCCACCCCCGAAGCCGTCAGGGCCTTCGCCGACCGCGCCCGCCGGGCCGGCCGCCGCTGCTCCTCGATCGTCGGCCCCGCGGAGCCCACCGCCCAGCTGTGGCGGCTGCTCGAACCCGGCTGGGGCCCCGCCCGCGAGGTCCGGGCCCATCAGCCGCTCATGGTCACCGAGAGCCTGTCCGCCGAGGTCACCCCCGACCCCCTGGTCCGCCGGATCCGCAAGGACGAGATGGACGTCCTGATGCCGGCCTGTGTGGCGATGTTCACCGAGGAGGTCGGCGTCTCCCCGCTCGCGGGCGACGGCGGTCTCCTCTACCAGGCACGCGTCGCCGAACTCATCGGCGCCGGCCGCTCGTTCGCCCGGATCGAGGGCGGCAAGGTCCTCTTCAAGGCGGAGATCGGCGCGGCCACCCCGCAGGCCTGCCAGATCCAGGGCGTCTGGGTCGCTCCCGAACACCGCGGCCGAGGACTCTCCGAGACCGGCATGGCGGCGGTCCTGCGCTACGCACTGGCCGACGTCGCACCCGTCGTCAGCCTGTACGTGAACGACTACAACACCCCCGCCCGCAGGGCGTACGCAAGGGTCGGCTTCCGCGAGACCGGCGCGTTCATGAGCGTGCTGTTCTGACCGGCGGTGGCCGGTGCCACCGCCCCGTACCGCCCACCCCGCCCGGGCCAGTAGGGTCGGCCCATGGCAGCAGTTTCCGGGGGCGGCCCCCATACTCCCAGCGTCCGGATCGAACCGATCGATCTTGCCGCGCGCGTGGACGAGGCGCTTGCCGTGCAGGCCGTCGCCTTCGGCCTGGGTCCGGAAGAGATCGAGGTGCGGCGCCACATCGTCCTCAGACACCTCGACCACCCCTGCGCCCGCGCCCTGGGTGCCACCACCCCCGACGGCCGGCTCGTCGGCTTCGTCTACGGCATGCCGAACGAACGCGGCCAGTGGTGGTCCACCGTCGTCGAGCCCTACCTCCGCGCCACCGGCTCCGTGCACTGGCTCGACGACTCGTTCGTCATCACCGAACTGCACGTCCACCCGGCGTTCCAGAACCGCGGCATCGGCCGCATGCTGATCACCGCCATCACGGACGCCGTCGACCAGCCCCGGTCCATCCTCTCCGCGATCGACACGGACAGCCCGGCACGTGCCCTGTACCGCAGTCTCGGCTACCGGGACCTGGCCCGCCAGGTGCTCTTCCCCAGCGCTCCCAAGCCGTACGCGGTGATGGGAGCCCCGCTTCCGCTGCGTCGTAAGGGGCAGACGGGGACGGACCGACGGCCAATCGATTTCCGCCCACCCGTGCCACCCGGCTAACCTCCTGCACATCACCCTTCCGAGCAGGAGTTCACCATGGTCCAGGTCCAGCGCATGTCCCGATTGATGATCAAGACACTGCGCGACGACCCGGCGGACGCCGAGACGCTCAACCACAAGCTGCTCGTCCGGGCCGGTTACGTACGTCGCACGGCGGCCGGAATCTGGACCTGGCTGCCGCTCGGCAAGAAGGTCCTGGAGAACATCACCCGCGTCGTGCGCGAGGAGATGGACGCCATCGGCGGCCAGGAAGTGCTGCTTCCCGCGCTGCTCCCCAAGGAGTCGTACGACGCCAGCGGCCGGTACCACGAGTACGGCGATCTGCTGTTCAAGCTCAAGGACCGCAAGGGCGCCGAGTACCTCCTCGGCCCCACCCACGAAGAGATCTTCACACAGGTCGTCAAGGATCAGATCACGTCCTACAAGGACCTGCCCGTGATCCTCTACCAGATCCAGACCAAGTACCGGGACGAGGCCCGCCCCCGCGCCGGTGTGCTGCGCGGCCGCGAGTTCCAGATGAAGGACTCGTACTCCTTCGACACCACGGACGAGGGGCTCGTCGAGGCGTACCAGCTGCACCGCGCCGCCTACATCCGGATCTTCGAGCGGCTCGGCCTCGACCACCGCATCGTCTCCGCCGTCTCCGGCGCGATGGGCGGCTCGGCCTCCGAGGAGTTCCTGGCCCCCGCCCCGGCCGGTGAGGACACCTTCGTCGACTGCCCCGCCTGCGACTACGCCGCCAACACGGAGGCCGTGACCTTCAAGGCCACCCCCGTGGACGGCTCGGCGCACGGCCCCGTCGAGGAGCTGGACACCCCCGACACCCCGACCATCGAGACGCTCGCCGCGCATCTCGGCGTCCCGGCCTCCGCGACGCTGAAGAACCTGCTGGTCAAGGTCGACGGCGAGATCGTCGCCGTGGGCGTGCCCGGCGACCGCGAGGTCGACCTCGGCAAGCTCGGCGAGCACCTCGCGCCCGCCGTCGTCGAGCTGGTCACCGCGGAGGACTTCGAGGGCCGCCCCGACCTGGTGCGCGGCTACGTCGGCCCGCAGGGTCTGGAGAAGGTCCGCTACATCGCCGACCCGCGCATCGCCGCCGGCACCGCCTGGATCACCGGAGCGAACAAGCCCGGCACCCACGCGAAGAACGTCGTCGCCGGCCGTGACTTCGAGGTCGACGACTACCTCGACGTCGTCGTCGTCGAGGCGGGCGACCCCTGCCCCAGGTGCGGCACCGGCCTCAAGCTGGACCGCGCCATCGAGATCGGCCACATCTTCCAGCTCGGCCGCAAGTTCGCGGACGCCTTCCAGCTCGATGTGCTCGGCCAGAACGGCAAGCCGGTCCGGGTCACCATGGGCTCGTACGGCATCGGCGTCTCCCGCGCCGTCGCCGCGCTCGCCGAGCAGACCGCCGACGAGCAGGGACTCTGCTGGCCCCGCGAGATCGCCCCGGCCGATGTCCACGTCGTCGCGGCGGGCAAGGCGCTCCAGACGGAGCTGGCCCTGGACGTCTCCGAGAAGCTCGCCGCCGCCGGTGTGCGGGTCATGGTCGACGACCGTGCGGGCGTCTCGCCCGGTGTGAAGTTCACCGACGCCGAGCTGATCGGCGTCCCGAAGATCCTGGTCGCCGGCCGCCGCTCGGCCGAGGGCGTCCTGGAGCTCAAGGACCGCCGCACCGGCGAGCGCGAGGAGCTCACGGTCGACGAGGCGATCGCCCGCCTCGTCGCCCAGGACTGATACCGGAACGGACAGGAGACCCCCGCGCACCGCGCGGGGGTCTCCTGCGTTCGCGGACCGCTACAGCCAGCCGGCGAACTCCAGCGTCAGCTCACCCTCCTGGCGACGGCCGACCGCCAGCGCCCGGGTACCCGACTCCACCGCGCGGAACAGCGTCCAGCCGTGCAGCCGTTCCCGGTCCACGTCCAGCGAATCGGCGAGCTTCTTGATCCGGCGGCGGGCCGTAGCCGGACCGCCCGGGGAGGCGATCAGATCCTCGACGCGGTCGCGCACCAGGCGCGCCAGATCGTAGGCCCGCTCGCCGACCAGCGGCTCCGGCCCGACCGTCAGCCAGGGCACCCGCTCACCCGCGAGCACCTTGCTCTGGCGGAAGTTGCCGTGCAGCAGCAGGAGTTCGGGGGAGTGGGCGACCAGCTCCTCGCGCGCCGCGAGCGCCGCGGAGACCAGCGGGGCGAGGCTCGGTTCGGCCGCGGCGCAGGCGCGCATCGGCTCCGCACGGCGCCCGGTCCGTTCCGCGACCGTCTCGAATCCATGACCGGCCGGCGGCTCGACCCACAACCGGCGTACCGTCCCCGCCGCCTCCAGCAGCGCCTTCGCCTCCGGCAGCGAGCGCAGCGACATCTCGGGGTGCAACCGCTCCAGCAGCAGGGCGCCGGGGCCGGAGGCGAGGAGCCGTACCGCGCCCCAGCCGTTCCAGTGTGCGAGCGCCGCCCGTTCCAGCTCGGGCGCGGCCCCGGAGGGAGCGAGCTTCAGCGCGGCCGGGGTGCCGTCGGAGCACGTCACCAGCAGGACCAGACTGCTGCGGCCGCCGGGGGTGGCGACCCGGTCCACGGTCACCTCCTGTCCGGTCGAGGACAGCGCTTCCTCGGTCAGTGCGGGAATCCGCGCGAGCCAGTCGGCGGCGTCGTCCCCGTACGACTCGCCGAGCGCTCGCACCAGACGCTGCGGCGGTTCGAAACCCATGCGTGCTTTGTTCCCTTTCAGAGCTTCTTCAGTGCGTAGCGTTCAGAGCTTCTTCAGTGCGTAGCGCCGGACCCGTGCTTCGCAGCGGTCCCGTCCCTCGCGCCGGTCCCGTCGGCGGTCAGCTCGGCGAGCCCGGGAAAGGGTACGCCGCTGCCCCGCCAGCGGACCGCACGCACCGCGGCCTCCCGCAGTGCGTTCGCCGCCTCCCGCCTGAGCGGCCCGTCGGCGGCCCGTACGAGATCCGAGTAGACGCCCGCGACCCGGTCCTCCAGCAGGGCGGCCAGCCGCACCGCCGCGGCCGGGTCCGGCACCGCGAACGGCAGAGCGTACGCGGCCTGTGCCGCCACCGGCTCACCGCCCAGGTCGCGGATGGTCCGCACCAGCGCGTCGCGCCGGGCCCGGTGCGCGTGGTACGCCGCGGTGGCCTCGGCCCGGCGGCCGTCGGCGACCCGGCCGCCGACCACCCCGTACCCGTACACCGCCGCGTGCTCGGCGGCCAGGGCCGCCTGCGCCGCCTTCTGTGTCCCGGCGCTCATGACGAGGTCTCCTTGGCCAGTTCGGTCAGCAGATAGGCGTGGGCCGCGCCCGCCGCCGCGATGGACGCCAGCAGCCGGGCCAGCTCCGGCGGGGCCTTCAGCAGCGTCGCCGTATGGGCGTCCGCGGTGCTGCGCTCCGCCGCGGCCAGCTCCTTGACGGCGGCCGCGGCGTCGGTCGCGCGTGTCCGCGAGAACACGAGCGTCCCGCCGCCATCGGGCGCCAGTGCCTTGGCATGGGCGCGTACGGCGTCCCGCAGCGGCGAGAGCCCGGCGGCGGTCGCCGGATAGGTCCTGACCACGTGTTCGTAGCAGGCGAGCAGTTCCCTGCTGGTACGGGCGGCGCTCGCCCGGAGCGTCCTCTCCGTCCGCGCGGTCAGTGCCTGCGCGTCCGCTGTCGCCGCGTCGGTACCGGCGGAGCCCTCCCGGGGCCCGGCCCCGTCACCGCAGCCGGCCAGCACCGCCCCCATGGCGATCGCTCCCGTCGCGGTGAACGCACCTCTGCGCGTCGTCCCCGTGCGCCGCACTTGTTCTCCTCCGGGCTTGGACCTGTTGTGACTGGATCTGTCCTGAAGTGATCACCGCAGGCGAGCGTACCCGCGGCTGCGGAGCAGGCGGACGCCAACACCCCTCGGGACCGGATACCCTTTGACCTGACACGCGAGATCCCCACAACAGCACACGCGGCCGAGGAGTCACCCGGATGAGCACGACCCAGAGCGAGAGGCTGCGCGGACTGCTCGAACCGCTCGTCAGCGCCGAACAGCTGGATCTCGAAGAGATCGAGGTCTCCCGGGCGGGCCGCCGCCGGGTGCTGCGGATCATCGTGGACTCCGAAGAGGGCGTGGAGCTGGACGCCTGTGCCGAGCTGAGCCGCGCGATCTCCGAGAAGCTCGATGAGACCGACGCGATGGGCGAGGGCGAGTACGTCCTCGAAGTCAGTTCCCCCGGTGCCGACCGTCCGCTGACGGAGCACCGCCACTACGTACGTGCCACGGGCCGACTGGCCAAGCTGCAGTTGCGCGAGGGTGGCGACCTGGTGGCCCGCATCCTCGCCGTGGACGAAGAAGGGCTCGACCTCGAAGTGCCGGGCCTCAAGGGCCGCAGGCCCACGTCCCGCCGGGTCGCCTTCGACGACATCGCCAAGGCGCGCGTGGAGATCGAATTCAGCCGCAAGGACAAGAAGGAAGAGGAGGCGTAGCCGTGGACATCGATGTGAAGCTCTTGAAGGGCTTGGCACAGGACAAGGAGATCCCCTTCGACGTGCTCGTCGAGGCGATCGAGTCGGCCCTCCTCATCGCCTACCACCGTACGGACGGAAGCCACCGCCGCGCGCGCGTGGAGCTCAATGCGCGCGGCCACGTGACGGTGTGGGCGAAGGAGGACCCGGCCGACCTCGAACCGGGCCAGGAGCCCAAGGAGTTCGACGACACCCCGTCCGGGTTCGGCCGGATCGCCGCGACCACCGCCAAGCAGGTCATCCTGCAGCGGCTGCGCGACGCCGAGGACGACAGGACGTTCGGGGAGTACGCGGGCCACGAGGGCGATGTCGTCACCGGCGTCGTCCAGCAGGGCAAGGACCCGAAGAACGTCCTGGTCGACATCGGCAAGCTGGAAGCCATCCTTCCGGTGCAGGAGCAGGTACCGGGCGAGGAGTACACCCACGGCCTGCGCCTGCGTACGTACGTCGTACGGGTCGCCAAGGGCGTGCGCGGTCCGTCCGTGACGCTGTCGCGGACCCACCCCAACCTGGTGAAGAAGCTCTTCGCGCTGGAGGTCCCGGAGATCGCGGACGGTTCCGTCGAGATCTGCGCGATCGCCCGCGAGGCCGGTCACCGCACCAAGATCGCGGTCCGTTCGACCCGCTCCGGGCTGAATGCCAAGGGTGCCTGCATCGGCCCGATGGGCGGCCGGGTGCGCAATGTCATGGCCGAGCTGCACGGCGAGAAGATCGACATCGTGGACTGGTCGGACGACCCGGCCGAGATGGTCGCCAACGCCCTGTCCCCCGCACGGGTGAGCAAGGTCGAGGTCGTGGACCTCGGTGCGCGGTCCGCCCGGGTCACCGTCCCGGACTACCAGCTGTCGCTCGCGATCGGCAAGGAGGGGCAGAATGCCCGCCTCGCCGCCCGCCTCACCGGCTGGCGCATCGACATCCGTCCGGACACCGAGACCGACGCCGAGCGCGACATCGCCGACCGTGAGCGGGCCGAGCGGGCCCGCGAGCGTTCCGAGCGCGGCTGACCCGACCCGGCAGTCCCGGGCGGGCGGCCCGCGCCGGACCACCGGGCGCCGCCCCGAAAAGGGGTTCCCCGGGGCCGGTCGCGCCGGGCCCGGGGAATACATCGGGGCGACAGGGCGCTGAGATCACGACAACATCCGTTCGATTTTTGCCCCAAAGGGGTGAGGTCGGTGCGGGGAGGTAGACTTAAACGTGTCTGGCCGGACGCAAGCCCGCGCCTGCCCTGAGCGAACCTGTGTGGGATGCCGGGAGCGGGCGGTCAAGAGCGAGCTGCTGCGCATCGTCGCGGACGAGGACGCCTGCGTCCCTGATCCTCGCGGTACGCTGCCCGGCCGGGGTGCCTATGTACACCCCGTCTCTGTCTGTCTGGACCTGGCGGTTCGCCGCCGGGCATTCCCCCGGGCCTTCAAGGCCAAGGGGCCGTTCGACACCGCCGCGGTACAGCGGTTCGTCGAGCGGGTGACATCGTAAGAAGTGAACGGCACGGGACCCCGTGCGGTCAGGTACCTCGCGAGTTGGAAGTAGGTCGAGATTGCGATGAGCACTCGATGAGTACGCGATGAGTACGCCCATGAAGTAGCGACGGTCCGGCGGTAACCCGGACCTAAAAGGAGCGAAGTGGCTAAGGTCCGGGTATACGAACTCGCCAAGGAGTTCGGCGTCGAGAGCAAGGTCGTCATGGCCAAGCTCCAAGAACTCGGTGAATTCGTCCGTTCGGCGTCCTCGACGATCGAGGCGCCGGTTGTACGCAAGTTGACTGACGCACTGCAGGGGCCCGGCGGCAACGCCGGCAAGTCCGCTGCGAAGCCTGGCGCGCCCCGCAAGGCGACGCCCACAAAGCCCGCAGCGCCCTCCCCGGCCGCTGCGGCACGTCCCGCTGCCCCGAAGCCCGGCGTCCCGGCCCCCAAGCCGGCCGCCGCAGCCCCGGCGAGCAGCACCCCCGCGGCGCCTTCCGCGCCGTCCGCAGGCCCGCGTCCGGGTCCGAAGCCCGCGCCCAAGCCCGCTCCGGTGACTCCGGTCCCCGTCGCGGAGTTCTCGGCTCCGGCTCCGGCCCAGCCCGCTGCCCCGCAGCAGCAGGCCCCGCGTCCCGCGGGTGCCACCCCCGGGCCTCGTCCCGCCCGTCCGGCCCCGGCCGGCGGTCAGCGTGACGGCGGCCAGCGTGACGGTGGCCGTGGTGGCGAGCGTGGCGAGCGCCCCGCACGTCCCGCGGGCCAGGGCGCTCCGCGACCCGGCGGCTCCCGCCCGGCCGGTCCCCGTCCGGGCAACAATCCCTTCACCTCCGGTGGCTCGACGGGCATGGCCCGTCCGCAGACGCCCCGTCCCGGCGGCGCCCCGCGTCCCGGTGGCGGTCAGGACCGTCCGGGCGCCCCGCGTCCGCAGGGCGGCCCCGGCGGCGCCCCGCGTCCGCAGGGTCAGGGCGGTGCCCGTCCCACTCCGGGCGGCATGCCCCGTCCGCAGGCTCCCCGTCCGGGCGGTGCCCCCGGTGGTAACCGTCCGAACCCGGGCATGATGCCGCAGCGTCCCGCTGCGGGCCCGCGTCCCGGTGGTGGCCCCGGCGGTGGCCGTGGTCCCGGCGGCGGCGGCGGTCGTCCCGGTGGCGGTGGCGGCGCAGGCCGTCCCGGTGGTGGCGGCGGCTTCGCAGGCCGTCCGGCCGGTCCCGGTGGCGGTGGCGGCGGTTTCGCCGGCCGTCCCGGTGGCGGCGGTGGCGGTGGCGGTGCGGGTCGTCCCGGCGGTGGCGGCGGCTTCGGCGGTCGTCCCGGCTTCGGTGGACGTCCCGGCGGCCCCGGTGGCCGTGGTGGCACACAGGGTGCGTTCGGCCGTCCCGGCGGTCCCGCGCGTCGTGGTCGCAAGTCGAAGCGGCAGAGGCGCCAGGAGTACGAGGCCATGCAGGCCCCGTCGGTGGGCGGCGTCATGCTGCCTCGCGGCAACGGACAGTCCGTCCGGCTGTCGCGCGGTGCCTCCCTCACCGACTTCGCGGAGAAGATCAACGCCAACCCGGCGTCGCTCGTCGCCGTGATGATGAACCTCGGCGAGATGGTCACGGCGACGCAGTCGGTCTCCGACGAGACGCTGAAGCTGCTCGCCGACGAGATGAACTACGTCCTGGAGATCGTCAGCCCGGAGGAGGAGGACCGCGAGCTGCTCGAGTCCTTCGACATCGAGTTCGGCGAGGACGAGGGCGGCGAAGAGGCTCTGGTCTCCCGTCCGCCGGTCGTGACCGTCATGGGTCACGTCGACCACGGTAAGACCCGACTTCTGGACGCGATCCGCAAGACGAACGTCGTTGCGGGCGAGGCCGGCGGTATCACGCAGCACATCGGCGCGTACCAGGTCTCCTCCGAGGTCAACGGCGAGGACCGCAGGATCACCTTCATCGACACCCCGGGTCACGAGGCGTTCACCGCCATGCGTGCCCGTGGTGCGAAGTCGACCGACATCGCGATCCTCGTGGTGGCGGCGAACGACGGTGTGATGCCCCAGACGATCGAGGCGCTGAACCACGCCAAGGCGGCCGACGTGCCGATCGTGGTCGCGGTCAACAAGATCGACGTCGAGGGCGCGGACCCGACCAAGGTGCGCGGTCAGCTCACCGAGTTCGGTCTGGTGGCCGAGGAGTACGGCGGCGACACGATGTTCGTCGACATCTCCGCCAAGCAGGGCCTCAACATCGAGGCTCTTCTGGAGGCCGTCGTCCTCACCGCCGACGCCTCGCTCGACCTGCGGGCCAACCCGGAGCAGGACGCGCAGGGCATCGCGATCGAGTCGCACCTCGACCGCGGACGCGGTGCCGTCGCGACCGTCCTGGTCCAGCGAGGCACCCTGCGGGTCGGCGACACGATGGTGGTCGGCGACGCGTACGGACGAGTCCGCGCGATGCTCGACGACAAGGGCGAGAACGTCGAGGAAGCGGGTCCGTCGACCCCCGTCCTCGTGCTGGGTCTCACCAACGTCCCGGGTGCCGGCGACAACTTCCTGGTGGTCGACGAGGACCGTACGGCCCGTCAGATCGCCGAGAAGCGTGCCGCCCGTGAGCGCAACGCCAACTTCGCCCGCAAGGGCGTCCGGTTCTCCCTGGAGAACCTGGACGAGGCGCTCAAGGCCGGTCTGGTCCAGGAGCTCAACCTCATCATCAAGGGCGACGCGTCCGGTTCGGTGGAGGCTCTCGAGTCCTCGCTGCTCCAGCTCGACGTCGGCGACGAGGTCGACATCCGGGTCCTGCACCGCGGTGTGGGTGCGGTCACCGAGTCGGACATCGACCTGGCGACCGGTTCCGACGCCATCGTCATCGGCTTCAACGTCCGCGCTGCCGGGCGTGCCCAGCAGATGGCGGAGCGCGAGGGTGTCGACGTCCGCTACTACTCGGTGATCTACCAGGCCATCGAGGAGATCGAGGCGGCCCTCAAGGGCATGCTCAAGCCGGAGTACGAAGAGGTCGAGCTCGGTACGGCGGAGATCCGCGAGATCTTCCGCTCGTCCAAGCTGGGCAACATCGCCGGTGTGCTGGTCCGGTCCGGCGAGGTCAAGCGCAACACCAAGGCGCGCCTGCTGCGCGATGGCAAGGTCATCGCGGAGAACCTCAACATCTCCGGTCTGCGCCGCTTCAAGGACGACGTCACCGAGATCCGCGAAGGCTTCGAGGGCGGTATCAACCTCGGAAACTTCAACGACATCAAGATCGACGACGTCATCGCGACGTACGAGATGCGCGAGAAGCCGCGAGGCTGACCCGTACCTCAACAGTCGGGGCCGGTCGACGGGTCATATTTCCGTCGATCGGCCCCGGCCGTTCCGTGTACGGTTCTTGTGTCCCTGCCAAAAGCGCAGGGCACGAACCCGAACCGGCGGGACATCCGGACATACATGTATGTGGGGACACTGTCCTTCGATCTTCTTCTCGGCGACGTACGGTCGTTGAAGGAGAAGCGCTCCGTCGTCCGTCCCATCGTCGCCGAGCTCCAGCGCAAGTACGCGGTGAGCGTGGCGGAGGTGGGCGGTCAGGATCTCCACCGCAGGGCCGAGATCGGCCTCGCCGTGGTCTCCGGGGACACCGGACACCTCACAGACGTACTCGACCGGTGCGAGCGGCTGATCGCTGCCCGGCCCGAGGTGGAGCTGTTGTCCGTACGACGACGGCTGCACAGCGACGAAGACGATTGAGCAAGGCTGAGAAGGAGACGGACCAGTGGCCGACAACGCGCGGGCGAAAAAGCTGGCGGACCTCATCCAGGAGGTGGTGGCCGAGAAACTGCAGCGCGGTATCAAGGACCCGCGTCTGGGTACGCACGTGACCATCACGGACACCCGGGTCACCGGTGACCTGCGGGAGGCCACGGTCTTCTACACGGTCTACGGCGACGACGAGGAGCGGGCGAGCGCGGCGGCCGGACTGGAGAGCGCCAAGGGCATCCTGCGTTCCGCGGTCGGAGCGGCGGCGGGGACGAAGTTCACCCCCACGCTGGCCTTCGTGGCCGACGCCCTTCCGGAGAACGCCAAGGCGATCGAGGACCTCCTCGACCGGGCGCGTGCCTCGGACGCGCGGGTGCGCGAGGCGTCCTCGGGCGCCACGTACGCCGGTGGCGCGGACCCGTACCGCAAGGCGGACGACGAGAACGACGAGGACACCGCCTCCGAATGACACCGCAGAACAAGACGCCCGATCAAGGGAGCACAAGCGCAGCGACCTCGGGCAAGGGTGGCGGCGGGCGACGGGAGGACGGCCTTGTCATTGTCGACAAGCCGTCCGGCTTCACTTCGCACGACGTCGTCGCCAAGATGCGCGGCATCGCCCGGACCCGCCGCGTCGGCCATGCCGGCACGCTGGACCCGATGGCGACAGGCGTTCTCGTGCTCGGTGTCGAGAAGGCCACCAAGCTGCTGGGCCATCTCGCACTGACCGAGAAGGAGTACCTCGGCACGATCCGGCTCGGCCAGGACACCGTCACGGACGACGCGGAGGGCGAGATCACCTCGTCCACCGACGCGTCCGGGGTGACCCGCGAGGGTATCGATGCCGGGGTCGCGGCTCTGACCGGACCGATCATGCAGGTGCCGTCCAAGGTCAGCGCCATCAAGATCGACGGCAAGCGGTCCTACGCCCGGGTGCGCGGCGGCGAGGAGTTCGAGATCCCGGCCCGGCCGGTGACGATCTCGTCCTTCAACGTCTACGACGTCCGCGAGGCGGTCGCCGAGGACGGGACGCCGGTCGTCGACCTGGTCGTCTCCGTCGTCTGCTCCTCCGGTACGTACATCCGCGCGATCGCCCGCGACCTCGGCGCCGGGCTCGGCGTCGGCGGGCATCTGACCGCGCTGCGGCGGACCCGGGTCGGGCCGTACGGACTCGACGTGGCGCGGACGCTCGACCAGCATCAGCAGGAGCTGACCGTGATGCCGCTGGCCGAGGCCGCGGCCTCGGCGTTCCCCCGCTGGGACGTGGACGAGAAGCGCGCCAAGCTGCTGCTGAACGGGGTGCGGCTGGACATGCCCGCCTTCCCGCCGGGACCGGTCGGGGTCTTCGGGCCCGACGGACGGTTCCTGGTGCTCGTCGAGGAGCAGAAGGGCAAGGCCAAGAGCCTCGCCGTCTTCGCCTGAGCGGCACCCCGGCTCCCGGGGCCCCATCGTGGAGCGGGCGGAGCCCCGGTGCCCGCTCCACGATCCCCCACCGGATTCTGTCCACCGGACGCCATGAATTCACCCCAACGGGCAGGCGCTCGGAGTGAAACAGGGGTGCATTCGGGGGCGCTTTTACTCCGAGTGGGTACGCGCTGATCATCACCGGCCTAACGTCGGACCATGGGAAGCGGGGACCGGGCAGCGCTGGTACGCATCTGCGATCCGGCCGGCCGGCAGCGGGGGACCGGATTCGTCGCCGACGACCGGGGCACGGTGGTGACCAGCCATGAAGCGGTCGACGGTCACACCCGGCTCGTCCTGTACGGAACGGACGATCGCAGCTGCTGTGTCGAGGCCGCCGATGTCACCGCGCTGCCCGGCCTCGACCTCGCACTGCTGCGCACCGGAGGGCTCTCCGCGCTCGGCGTGGAGCCGATGCCGATCGCATCGCGGGACCGGATCGACGCCGGTACGTATGTGACGATCGCCGCCCACGGCCGGCGCGAGGCGCGCGTGCTCGGCACGGCCCCGGTGACGTACACCGCGAACGGCCGCACCCATCGGATCGCCGCGGTGATGGAGGTCGCGCTCGGTACGGACGGCCGGGACGCGCTGCTGCTCGGTGGCGCGGCCGTGGGCGGGCCCGTCGTCGATCCGGAGAGCGGCGCGGTCATCGCCGTACTCGGCACCGCGCTGCGCGCCGGACATCCCGCCGCCGGGTTGGCGGTGCCGCTGCACGGCGCCGCGGCCGACGGTCCGCTGGGCGCGCTGCTGAGGCGCAACGCGACGGGCGTTCCCGGATACGGACGCGACCTGAATCTCGCGGGTGCCCTGCACCTCACCGCGACCTCGCTCGGCTCGGCGGGCGGGCCCGACGCCTGCCCCGAACCGGTCGAACGCCCCGACGTCCTCGCGGAGTTCAGCGCCTTCTCGGCCCCCGGCGGCCCCTCGTCCGCGCCGCGCGGTCCCGCCGTGGTCCTGGGCCTCGTCGGAGCGCCGGGCACCGGCCGCACCACCGAACTGGCCGCGCTCGCCGCCCGCCGGGCCCGCGGCTTGGTACCCGCACCCACGCTGTGGCTGCGCGGCGCCGACCTGCTGGCCGACGACACCTCGGTCGCCGACGCGATCGCCCGTACGCTCCGGCGGTCCTGCCGGATCGTCACCGCCGCCGGTGCGCGGGGCGACATGGCGACCGCCACCCCCGAGCGGGTGGCCCGGCTGGCCGAGGAGTCCGGGAACCCGCTCCTCGTGCTGCTGGACGGCCCCGAGGAGATGCCTCCCATGCCGGCCCCCGGACCGGCCCGGTGGACCGCGGGCACCGTCGACTGGCTGCGCGCGAACGGGGCGCGGCTCGTGGTCGCCTGCACCCCCGAGCACTGGGAGACGGCCGGTGCGCTCTGTCCGCCCGACACCCTGCACCGACCCGCCCGGCCGGCCGGGCGACTGCCGCCCGCGGTCCGCCTCGGTGACCTCACCGCGAGCCAGGCCGTACGGGCCCGGGAGCGGTACGCCATCCCGCCGGACGCGCTCGCCCCCGGCCACGGCCGGCACCCGCTCACCCTGCGCCTCCTCGCGGAGGTGCGTGCGGCGCTGCCCGGCGACGTCGCCGGACAGCCCGACACGGATGACGTCTTCGGCGCCCACCTGGACCTGATGTGCCTGCGCATCGCGATCCGCGTCGCAGCCGTATCGGGCCCGTCGCCCGGGGGCACCGCGGTCCGCCGCCTGGCCGCGCGGGTGGCCGGGCAGGTCCACGAGGCGGCGCGCCGCTGTCTGGGCCCCGGCCAGGGGAAGCTGGACGGGGCAGCCTTCGAGGAGGTGTTCCCCTGGCGCACGGGCTGGGCGTCGGCGGTCCTCACGGAGGGCCTGCTCGTCCCGGCGGGCGCGGGCTACCGCTTCGCGCACGAGGAGCTGGGCGACTGGGTGCAGGGTGCCCACCTGGACCTGGACGCGGCCCTGCACGCGCTGGTCCACCGGTGGCACGCGGCGGAGGGGGCGGCGAATGCGGCGGCGGGGGCCGAGGCGGCGGAACCCCGCGTTCCGGAGCCGAGGAGGCCGCGTGCGGGGCGCGGTCCGGGGTCTGCGGCGGACGCGCCGGGGAGGGGACTTCGCCGTGCGCCCGAGCCGCGAGCGGAGCTCAGCCGTGCGCCCGAGCCGGAGGCCGGGGTGGCGGTCCGGCCGCGCATTCTGCCCGTGCCGCGTCATCGGTCCGGTCCGGTGATCCAGGCCCTGCTGCTCCTGGGGCGCCGCCGGGGGCCTGCCGCGCTGGCGCAGCGGCTGGCCGATCTCGTCGAGGCCCTGGACCGGCTGTCGCCGGGGCCGCGGCCGGGGGCGCGTGCCCAGGTGGGGCACGACGCCCGCTGGTGGGCGGTCCACCTGCTCTCGGAGACCCTGCTCCGGGTGCCCGATGCCCGGCCCCAGCTCGGGGTGGCGCGGCTGCTCGCCGACCGCATCGTCCGGCGAGCAGCCACGGGCGGGCCAGGGGCGTACGCCGAGTTCGGGCCGTGGTTCTGGCAGCGGCTGCGGCTGCCGGAGGCGGACCGGATCGATCTGCTCCGGCGTCTCGTCCCCGCCGACGGCCCGCGCCGGGGCGACCCCCGCAGTGACCGGGACGGCGACAGCGGCGAGCGGTTTCTGGACGCCGTCGCGCGGCGGCTCGTCGACTGGCCCCGGACCGTGCAGCCACTGCTCTGCGGCTGGTTCACCGACGAGCGCCCGCTGCCCGCCGAAGAGGGGCTCGCGCTGAGCCCGACCGTGGCCGACGCGGCACAGGCGCTGCTCTACGCCCGTCGGGACCTGGCCGTCGACGAGCTGACCGACGCCCTCGTCGCGACCGCCCACCCCCGGGCCGAGGAACTGCTCGCCACGCTGGCCGAGGACGAGCCCGCCGCGCTGTGCCGCGCCGTCGACCGCTGGGCCCGCGACGAGGACCGGCCCGCCCGCCGGGCCGCCGCGGCCTCGTATGCGCTGGTCACCGCGGCGCACGCCACCCTCGACGCCGACCGCGAGCTGCTGCGCCGGGCCGCCCTCGCCCTGCTGGCCCGCCCGGCCGATGCCGCGCTGCACGGGGTCGCGCTCACCCTCCTCGTACAGGATCCGCAGACCCGGGACCGCTACCTCCCGCAGGCGCTGCGGGCGTTCGTCGCGGGCGGGCCGCAGCCGTCCGCCGAGGCGCTCGCCCGCATGCTGCCCTCCCATCCGCAGCAGGTGCTCACCGCGTTCCGGGAGCGGCTCACCCGGCCCGACGACGGCGCGGGCGAGGCGCTGTGCTCGCTCGCCGGGATCGACGCCCCGGAGCTGGCCCTGCACGCCACCGGGCTCGTGCGGGCGTACATCGACAGCCACCCGGACGACGCCGTGCATGCCGCCGCGTACCTCGACCGCAGGCTGGAGCACGGCCCCGCCGCCCGCGCCCTGCTGCTGCCCCTGGTGACCGGGCTGCTGCGGGACCACCCCGTGCCGCCTCCGGTGCGCGGCGCGCTCGCCGGGGTGCTTGCCGCGCCGGGCAGCCCCGCCTCCGGGCAGCTGCGGGGCGAGCTGCTGGAGGTCCTGCTGGATTTCGAGCAGGACGCCCACCGCGATCCGGCCGTGCTCGACGCGTTGCTGCGGGCCGCCGCCACCGGCTCCGGCGCCCGCGCACCGGCCCGTACCCGCGCCCTGGTCCACCGCACCGGGATGCTGCTCGTCCGTACCCCCGAAGGCGCGGTCCGCTTCGACCGCGGACTGGTCGAACTGGCCCGTGAGGTGCCCGGATTCGCCGCCCTGGTCACCGGGTGGCTGGCCGACGCCCCGCAGGAGTGGGCGGCGCTCGTCGGCCCGAGCGCGCAGCGGACGGTGGAGGCGCTGGCGAGTCCGAAAGCGATGCCGATGCAGGCCGCGGGGCGTGAGCATGGCAGTCTTAGACCTGCGTAACAGGCAATTTCACGTACACGGGTTCGGGCGAGGAGCGGTCACAGTGCAGCGCTGGCGTGGCTTGGAGGACATCCCCGAGGACTGGGGACGCAGCGTCGTCACCATCGGTTCATACGACGGGGTGCACCGCGGGCACCAGCTGATCATCGGGCGGGCCGTGGAGCGGGCCCGCGAGCTGGGCGTGCCGTCGGTCGTGGTGACCTTCGACCCGCACCCCAGCGAGGTCGTACGGCCCGGCAGCCATCCGCCGCTGCTCGCCCCGCACCACCGGCGCGCCGAGCTGATGGCGGAGCTGGACGTGGACGCGGTGCTGATCCTGCCGTTCACCACCGAGTTCTCCAAGCTGGCTCCCGCCGACTTCATCGTGAAGGTGCTCGTCGACCAGCTGCACGCGCAGCTGGTCATCGAGGGTCCGAACTTCCGCTTCGGTCACAGGGCGGCCGGGAACGTGCAGCTGCTCACCGAGTTCGGCGAGACCTACGACTACGGCGTCGAGGTCATCGACCTGTATGTGAGCGGCGAGGCGGGCGGCGGCGAGCCGTTCTCCTCCACCCTCACCCGACGGCTGGTCGCCGACGGCGATGTCGCGGGCGCCGCCGAGATCCTGGGCCGGCCGCACCGGGTCGAGGGCGTCGTGGTCCGCGGCGCACAGCGCGGCCGCGAGATGGGCTTCCCCACGGCCAACGTGGAGACCCTGCCGCACACCGCCATCCCCGCCGACGGCGTCTACGCGGGCTGGCTCAATGTGAACGACGAGGCGATGCCCGCCGCGATCTCAGTCGGCACGAACCCGCAGTTCGACGGCACCGAGCGGACCGTGGAGGCGTACGCGATCGACCGCGTCGACCTCGACCTGTACGGGCTGCATGTCTCGGTGGACTTCCTCGCGTACGTACGCGGGATGCTGAAGTTCGACTCGATCGACGACCTGCTCGTGGCGATGGCCGCCGATGTGAAGCGGTGCAGCGAACTGGTCGCCGCGTACGAGCGCGGCTGATTCCCTCCTCGTACACGGCCGGGGCCGGGACCGTCGAGCACGGTCCCGGCCGCGGCCGTGACAGGGCGCCCGCCGGACGGGCCCCCGGCCACCGCGTTACGCCCGTGCCGTCGCGGCCGCGTTCGCCCAGTGGCACGCCACCTGGGTCTGCCCGCCGCCCGCGAGCACCGGCAGATCCTGCGTACGGCACGCGTCCGCGACGCCCGCCCGCTCCGCCTCGCCCGAGGCCAGCACCTGGCAGCGGGCGTGGAACCGGCACCCGGACGGCACCCTGGACGGGTCCGGCGGCTCACCGGTCAGAATCACCGGATCGCCCCCGGCCTCCGGGAGCACCGACAACAGCGCCTGGGTGTACGGGTGTTGCGGGGCGGTCAGGATCTGTTCCACCTCGCCCGTCTCCACGATCCGGCCGAGGTACATCACCGCGACCCGGTCCGCGATGTTCCACGCCAGCCCGAGGTCGTGTGTGACCACCAGCGCGGACAGGCCCAGTTCGTCCCGCAGCCGCAGCAGCAGGGCCAGGATCTCGCCGCGCACCGAAGCGTCCAGCGAGGCCACCGGCTCGTCGGCCACGATGAGTTCCGGCTCCAGGACGAGCGCGCCCGCGATCACGACCCGCTGGCGCTGACCGCCCGACAGCTCGTGCGGATAGCGCAGGAAGAACCGCTCCGGGGGCCGCAGCCCCGCCCGCGCCAGCGCCTCCGCCACCGCCGTCCGCTCGTCCCCCGCGTACCCGTGGATCCGCAGGCCCTCGGCGACGGCGTCGTACACCGTGTGCCTCGGATTGAGCGAACCGCTGGGGTCCTGGAGCACCAGCTGGACCCGCTTGCGGTACGCCTTCAGCGCCCGGCTCGCGTAGTCGAGCGGCTGCCCGTCGAAGGTCACCCGCCCGGACGTCGGCGGGACCAGGCCCAGCAGCGAACGCGCCAGCGTCGTCTTGCCGCAGCCCGACTCGCCGACCAGCGCGACGATCTCGCCGGGCCGGATGTCCAGGTCGACGCTGTCCACGGCACGCGCCGGGGCTGCTCCGCGCCGGCCGGGGAAGGTGACCTTCAGTCCCTCGGCGCTGAGCAGGGGAGTGGTGGTGGTCATGATGTGCTCCTTGCTTCCTCGGCACCCGGCAGGGCCAAGGCCGCGGCGGCCCCCGGCTCCACCAGCACACAGGCCGCCCGCCGCTCCGGCCCCGCCTCCCGCAGCACCTGGTCCTGCGTCGTGCAGGAGTCCAGGGCCACCGGACAGCGCGGGTGGAACGTACAGCCGCCGGGCAGCGCCGACGGGTCCGGCGGGTCGCCGGGCAGCCCGCGGGGCGCGAACCGGGAGGCCGGGTCGCCGATGCGCGGAAAGGCGCCGGACAGGGCCTTGCCGTACGGGTGGTGCGCGTTCTCGTAGACCTCGGACGCCGGGCCCTCCTCCACGACCCGGCCCGCGTACATCACCGCGAGCCGGTCACAGGTGTCCGAGAGCACCGCGAGGTCGTGGCTGATCATGATCAGGCCGAGGTCCTGCTCGGACACCAGCCGCTCGATCAGCCGCAGGATCTGGGCCTGGATCATCACGTCGAGCGCCGTGGTCGGCTCGTCCGCGATGATCAGCCCCGGATCACAGGCGAGCGCCATCGCGATCATCACGCGCTGCCGTTGTCCGCCGGAGAGCTCGTGCGGATAGGCGTTCGCGCGGGCGGCCGGGAGACCCACCTGCTCCAGGAGTTCGCCGGCCTTCTTCGCAGCCGCCGCCTGCGTCGCCTTGCGGTGCAGCAGGATCGGCTCGGCGATCTGGTCGCCGATGCGGTGCACCGCGTTGAGCGAGTGCATCGCGCCCTGGAACACGATCGACGCCCCCGCCCAGCGCACCGCCCTGACTTGGCCCCACTTCATGGCGAGGACGTCCTCGCCGTTCAGCAGGATCTCGCCGGAGACCTTCGCCCCGGCGGGCAGCAGCCGCAGCAGCGCGAGCGCCAGCGTCGACTTCCCGCAGCCCGACTCACCGGCGATGCCGAGCTTCTGCCCCGCGTCGACGGTGAGGTTCACTCCCCGGACTGCCTGCGCTCCACCCGCGTACGTCACCGTGAGGTCCCGTACGTCGAGAAGCGGTGTCTTACGGATGCTCGTCGTACTCAACGGGCCACCCCCAGCTTGGGATTGAGGACGGACTCGATGGCGCGGCCGCACAGTGTGAACGCCAGGGCCACCACGGCGATGGCGATGCCGGGCGGTGCCAGGTACCACCAGTCGCCCGCGCTCACCGCGCCCGCCTCGCGGGCGTCCTGGAGCATGCCGCCCCAGGAGGTGGTGGTCGGATCGCTCAGGCCGAGGAACGCCAGGGTGGCCTCGGTGAGGATCGCGCTGGAGATCACCAGCGTGGTCTGCGCGAGGACCAGCGGCATCACGTTCGGCAGGACGTGCCGGACCATGACGTGTCCGTGGCCGCCGCCCAGGGCACGGGCCCGCTCGATGTACGGGCGGGACTCCACGGCCAGGGTCTGGGCGCGGACCAGCCGGGCCGTGGTCGGCCAGGTCGTGACGCCGATCGCGATGATGACCGTCCACATCGAGCGGTCCATCACGGTGGCGAGCGCGATCGCGAGGACCAGGGTCGGCATCACCAGGAACCAGTCGGTGATCCGCATCAGGACCGTCGAGTACCAGCCGTGGAAGTGCCCCGCGACGATGCCGACGACCGTGCCGATGGCGACGCACAGGAACGCAGCGAGCAGGCCCACCGTCAACGAGACCCGGGTGCCCCACACCAGCAGGGCCAGCACGCTGCGTCCGAACTGGTCCGTACCGAGCGGGAATTCACCGCTCGGAGACTCCAGTGCGCCACCGGGCGCGTCGGTGACGCTCTGCGAGTCGGCGCCGACGAGCTGCGGCGCGAACAGAGCGATCAGCGCGATCAGGACGAGGGCGCCCAGCCCCCACAATCCGCCCCTGTGCGTGCGGTACTCCCGCCAGAACCGGGCGGCGGACTGCCGCTGGCGGGCGCGGGCGAGCGCGCGCGGATTCCCGGCCGGTTCGGCCTTCGTGGGCGTGGGCATGGATTCGGTCGTCATCGGCCCACCCGGGGATCGAGCAGCGGATACAGCACGTCGGCAAGGGTGTTCGCCAGGATCACCGCGGTGGCGAAGGCGAAGAACAGCCCTTGTACGAGGGGGAGATCGGGCACGCTCAGCGCCTGGTAGAAGAGACCGCCGAGGCCGGGCCAGGAGAACACCGTCTCGACCAGGATCTGCCCGGCGACCACATGCCCCAGGTTCACGAACATCAGCGTGAACGTGGGCAGCATCGCGTTCGGCACGGCGTGCTTGCGGCGTACGACATCGTCCCGCAGCCCCTTCGCGCGGGCCGTCGTCAGATAGTCGCTGCCCATCTCGTCCAGCAGCGAGGAGCGCATCACCAGAAGCGTCTGCGCGTACCCGACCGCGACCAGCGTGATCACCGGGAGGACCAGGTGATGCGCCACATCGAGGATGTACGCGAATCCGCTCTCGCCGCCCGATTGCATTCCGCCGGTCGGGAACATCCCGGGGATCGGTCCGATGCCCACCGAGAAGACGATGATCAGGAGCAGGCCCAGCCAGAACGACGGCACCGAGTAGAGCGTCAGCGCGAAGGCGGTGTTGAAGCGGTCGCTCGTGGAGCCGTTGCGCCACGCGGTACGGGTGCCGAGCCAGATGCCGAGCGCGGTGTACAGGACGTACGACGTGCCGGTGAGGAGCAGGGTCGCGGGGAGCGCCTCGGTGATCTTGTCGATGACGGGCGCGTGGAACTGGAACGAAGTGCCGAAGTCGCCCGTGAGGGCGTCGCCGACGTAGCTGGTGAACTGCCGCCACATCGGCTGGTCGAGGCCGAACTGATGACGCAGCGACTCGAGCTGTTCGGCGGAGACGGGACGGCCGCCCGTCATCTGCTTCACCGGGTCGCTGGGAATGAGCCGGAAGAGGAAGAAGCTGGTGACGAGGACCGCGAACAGGGAGACGGCCGCTCCCACGATCTTGGCTGCCACGTACTGGAGGTAGGCCTTGGTGTTACGCGCCCGTGGGCCGCGGGCGGCCGACGGGCCGGCCTGAGCCGGACCTTCGGTGTCCGCGTCCGCGATCTGCACGAGCGCCGGAGTACTTTCAGCTGTCATGGGGAACTCTCGTTACTCGTGCTGCACTTAGAGGGAACCGGCGGGGCGGCTGCGCGCCGCCCCGGCCGGCCCCTCTCAACCCTTCCGTGTGATTACTCGCGGTCATCCGCGGTGGTACGACGGCGCTTCGCGATGAACAGCCCGCCACCGGCGAGTACCACGACCACCACGATGATGCCTACGACGACTCCGGTGGAGCCGGACCCGCCGGAGCTGTCCGAACTGCTGCTGCCCGCCGGAACGGCCGACCACCAGCTCCAGTACCCGTCCTGGCCGTAGATGTTGCCCGCCGCCTCGGGCATGGTCTTGATCGACTTGATCTGGTCGGTGCGGTAGGCCTCGACCGCGTTCGGATACGCGATGATGTTCATGTACCCCGAGTCGTACATCCACGACTGCATCTGCTTGACGATGTCCGCGCGCTTGGCCGGGTCGTACTCGGCGAGTTGCTTCTTGTAGAGCTCGTCGTACGTCTTGTCGCAGATGAAGTTGTCGGTGGTGGCGCTCTCCTTGGCCTTCGCCGGCAGGGCGTCACAGGTGTGGATGCCGAGGATGAAGTCCGGGTCCGGGTTGACCGACCAGCCGTCGAAGGCGAGGTCGTACTCACCGGCGTACCACGGCACCGAGACGTCGTCGAGACAGTCGACCTTGAGCCCGATGCCGAGCTTGCCCCACCACTCCTTGAGGTACTTCCCTATGGCCTTGTCGTTCGGGTCCGTGGCGTGGCACAGGATGCGCAGGTCGAGCGGCTTGCCGTCCTTGCCGACGCGCTGGTCGCCCTTGAGCGCGTAGCCCGCCTCGTCGAGGAGCTTGGCCGCCTTGGCCGGGTCGTAGGCGAGGCTCTGGTCGGCGGAGGGCTGCCAGAAGTACGTGGAGAAGCGCGGCGGGATGTATCCCTGCCCCTCGACGGCGTGGCCCTGGAAGACCTTGTCGATGATGGTCTTGCGGTCGATGGACAGGAAGAGGGCCTGGCGCACCTTCTGGTCGAGAAGGGCCTGGTTGCCGTCGCCGAACTTCTTGCCGTCCTTGGTCTGAGCGCCCGGGTTGGTGGCCAGCGCGAAGAAGCGGCGGCCGGGGCCCTCGTTGACCTTGACGTTCTTCTCGCCCTTGAGGGACGCGGCCTGGGCGGGCGTCAGCGCGGGGGAGCCGGCGACGAAGGAGACCTCGCCCTTGCGCAGCGCGGCGACCGCGGCGTCCTGGTCCTTGTACGTCTTGAAGACCAGCTCGTCGAACTTCGGCGCACCGCGCCAGAAGCTCTTGTTGGCCTTGAGTTTCACGTACTGGTCGACCTTGTAGTCCGTCAGGATGAACGGCCCGTTGCCGACGATCGGGAACTTCGTGTCGTTGTTGAACTTGGAGAAGTCACCGACCTTCTCCCAGACGTGCTTCGGGACTATCGGCACGTCGAGCGCGGCCATGGTGGCCTGCGGCTCCTTGAGCTCGATGACCAGCTGCGTCGGGCTCGGAGCCGTCACCTTCTTGAAGTTCGCGACGAAGTTGCCGTTGGCCTGCGCGGCGCCCTCGTCGGTCATCATCTTGTTGAACGTCCACGCCGCGTCCTCGGCGGTGGCCTGCCGGCCGTCCGACCACTTGGAGTTGGACCGGATGGTGTACGTCCAGGTCAACTTGTCCGCGGACGGCTCCCACTTGGTGGCGAGGGCGGGGACCGCGTGGTTGTCCTTGGGGTCGTAGTTCGTCAGGAAGTCGTACATGAGCCGGCTGATGCTCGTGCTCATCAGCTTCTGGGCCAGGAACGGGCTCAGGGAGTCGACGCTCTGTGCGACGGCGACGGTCAGCGTCGACGTGCCGCTGTCGGCGGCCTGCGCCTGCTGCGGCGCTGCACCGAGGGGCACGCCGACGACGGAACCGGCGGTCAGTGCCAGAGCGGCGGCGCCGGAGGCCAGCAGGACACGCAGACGTGAGCGTGGCTGGGCAGTCAGTGGTGGAACTCTTTCGACCATGGTCAGGGACCTCGCGTCATGACTCGCACGGAGAAGGCGGGTTGATCTGTGGTTCGCCAGCTGGTGAAGCGAAGGTTTATCAGCGGTGGTCGAGCCGCGTCAACGGTCATCGAAACGGCGTGTGGTCTGCGGGAATGCGCGGAGGGCCCGCACCGTGGAGACGATGCGGGCCCTCATTGGTTCAGACCTCTGTTGCCTTACTGCTGAGGCGCTGGCGGCGGCTGCTGCTGCCAGCCTACGGGCGGTACGGGGCCCTGCAGTTCGGGCGGGACCGGCTGACCAGGCAGGCCGGGCTGCTGCTGGTGAGGCGGCGGCGGACCGGACGGGCTCGCCGAGGACTGGGCCTGGGAGGGCAACGACTGCTGCCAGCCGTGCTGTTGCACTCCGGGGCCGGGCTGCGGGGGGTACGGCTGCGGGGGCTGCTGACCGCCGTAAGGCTGTTGTTGCGGCGGGTACGGCTGCTGCGGGGCGTACTGCTGGCCGGGCAGCGGCGGGGCGTACTGCGGGGGCGGATTGGAGCCGTGCGACGTCCAGAGCCCCTGCTGCTGCTGAGCGCGCGCGAAGTCCTCGGCCACCAACGCGGAGAGGTGGAAGTACGCCTCGCGGGTCTTGGGGCGCATCATGTCGAGGTCGACCTCCGCGCCGGCCGCCAGATGCTCGTCGAACGGTACGACGACCACGCCGCGGCAGCGCGTCTCGAAGTGCTGCACGATGTCATCGACCTTGATCATCTTGCCGGTCTCGCGGACGCCCGAGATGACGGTGAGGGAACGCTGCACGAGTTCCGCGTACCCGTGCGCCGAGAGCCAGTCCAGCGTGGTGGACGCACTGGACGCACCGTCGACCGACGGCGTGGAGATGATGATCAACTGGTCGGCGAGGTCCAGCACTCCGCGCATCGCGCTGTAGAGCAGACCGGTGCCCGAGTCGGTGAGGATGATCGGGTACTGCCTGCCCAGCACATCGATGGCGCGTCGGTAGTCCTCGTCGTTGAACGTCGTGGAGACCGCCGGGTCCACGTCGTTGGCGATGATCTCCAGACCGGAGGGCGCCTGCGAGGTGAAGCGGCGGATGTCCATGTACGAGTTGAGGTACGGGATCGCCTGGACCAGGTCACGGATGGTGGCCCCGGTCTCCCGGCGCACCCGGCGGCCGAGCGTGCCCGCGTCCGGGTTGGCGTCGATGGCGAGGATCTTGTCCTGCCGCTCGGTGGCCAGGGTCGAGCCGAGGGCGGTGGTCGTCGTGGTCTTGCCGACACCGCCCTTGAGGCTGATGACCGCGATCCGGTAGCAGGACAGCACGGGCGTACGGATCAGTTCGAGCTTGCGCTGCCGCTCGGCCTCCTCCTTCTTGCCGCCGAGCTTGAAGCGGGCCGCGCCGGACGGTGTACGGCTGCTCTTCGCCTTCTGCTTGCCCCGGACGAGCCGGTCGGAGGAGAGCTCCACCGCTGCCGTGTACCCGAGCGGGGCGCCGGGCACCGAACGCTCGCGCTGGTCGTGGGTGACCGGGGTCGGCCAGGCGGCCCCGGTGCGCGGGTCGACGGGCTGTCCGTGGGGTTGTGGTTGCTGTTGCTGCGGCTGCTGGGGGTGGGCGGGCTGCTGGGGCACGGGCTGCTGCGGGGCGACCTGCGCGGGCAGATGGGGCGTGCCCTGGACAGGCTGCTGAGGCACCTGGGGGACCTGCGGCGGGAGGGGCGCGCCCTGCTGAGCGGGCCACTGCGGCGGCTGAGGCGCTTGCGGCTGCTGCGGCGACTGTGGGGCGTGGAGCTGCTGGGGCGCGTGGAGCTGCTGGGGCACCTGAGGCGGCTGCGGGAAGCCGTAACCGCCCTGAGGCTGGTGGGGTACCTGCGGCGGCTGGACCGCTCCGGCCTGCGGGAATCCGTAGCCACCGGGCCCGTGGCCGGCCGGAGCCCGAGCGGGCCACTGCGGCGCCGCCTGGGGCGCGGTGGGCTGCGGTGCGGCGGGCTGGAAGGTGGGCGGCAGCGGTGGCAGAGCGCCCTGCGGCGGCGCCGGGGTCCAGGCGGTCGGCGCGGCGGGCGCCGGGGCGTCCTGCGGTGCGTCGGGGGACGGTGCGTCCTGGGGCACCGCGTCCGCGACGGCGGCCGAGGGCGCGGCGGCACCCTCAGGCTCGTCCGAAGCACCGCTCGTCATGTCGCTGTCCGGGCGATCGGCGGGCGTCGCGGCGTCGGCACCGGACTCCGCGGCGGCAGCGCCGTCGGGCTCATCGGCGGGCGCATCCGCTGCCTGCGCGGAAACGGAGCCGGAACCGGAGCCGGAACCGGGAGCCTCGCCCTCGTCCGTACGATCGGCACCAGCACCTACCCCGGCACCGTTTTCCGCGGAACCCGGGTCCGCAGCCGAGCCGTCCCCGTCCGCGCTCTTCGCCGCCTCCTCGCGCTCCGCGATCTCCCGCTTCAGCGCGGCGGGCGAGAACCGCATGGTCGCGCCGCTCTCCACGTCACCGCCCCCGAACGGGTCCGTCATCCCGTCGGAAGTCACCGATCCCGCTCCCTCCGCAGGAGTAGGGGCAGGCGAAGGAGCGGAGTCACCCGCCGCGGAGTGAACCGGCGCGGGAGCAGGCGGCGCCGGAGCCCAGTTGGGGTCGAAACCGCCCCCGGCCGGCGGCGCGGGCACGGACACCGGCGGCCCGCTGGGCGGCGGAGGCGGCGCCAGGTGCGATCCGGCACCGCCCGACGAATCCCCCGGCGCGTTCTGCGTGTACCAGGCGGGCGGGGTGTAGTCGATGGTGAACTCACCCGTCATCTCGGCGGGCTCCGCGTCGGACGACTCGTCGACGGGCTTGTTCCAGCCCCCGCGGATCTCGTCCCGATCGCCGTTCACTTTGCCTCCTGGTGTGGTCGAGCACCCTTGTGCCGTGGTGGGCGGGGGCGACCGTTCCCGTTGTCCGATCCGCCCGGCTCTCCCCCTTGGGACGCGCATCGCCTGCCCGCAGGTTCTTCTGCTGCCCCCGACCCACCCTAATCGCCATCGGGCTCACTGCGGCAGGCCGTACCGCACGGCAGGAACTGTCCAGTAGGTCACGCACAGCCCTCAAGTGCCCCGAGTGCGGCGGAGCACACAGACCGAAGCGGTCAATTCGATACTTATCCAGGCATGGTGAAAGGGTGGCCGCCATGTTCGGACAGCCACCCTTTCACCTGGCCATTGCCTACGTGAGGTCGAACTCACCGTCCCGTGCGCCCAGTACGAAGGCGCGCCACTCGGCCTCCGTGTACCGCAACACGGTCTCCGGGTCCAGCGACGAGCGCATGGCGACTGCACCGTCCGGCAGATGCGCGATCTCGACGCGTTCCTCGACGTTCTCGGTCCCCGGTGCGCTCAGCCACTCCACATCCGAGATGTCGAGAGCGTAGAGCTCTTCCTTTTCCTGCTGGGTGCCCATGTCGGCGTCCCTTCGATCGAACCGTGTCGTTCCCCGGCCATCCTCCCTGGAAGCGGCAGGTCCGGGGTTGCGAACGGAACAGTATTCAGTCCATCCGGCGAGCAGTGCCCAGCAGGCCGGTCTCGACCTCCGTCGCACTGGTCATCACCCAGTGGCGCTCGCGGCCCGCCACCCAGAGCGTGACACCGTCCGCCAGGGTGGGCAGGGCTTCGATCTCGGTCCGAGCGAGCCCCAGGATCCGGCCGATCTGGTCCGCCTCGGCGGGCGAGACCCGCTGGATACCCACGAGCGTCGACGCCCGCATCAACCGGGGCGCCACGGGGCTCAGATAGGGCAGCAGCGTCAACACCGACTGCCAGGGCGAGGACACCACCCGGCCACGGGGCGGGCGCATACCGCAGTCCCGCACCACCACCACCGGGCTGCCCACGGTCGCTCCGGTCGGCGGAACCCGGCCCACGTCATGGAGGGAGACGCACTCAAGACCGGCACCCGCGGCTTGCGCCAGAGTGGTCCACGCCTGGGTGCGGCCGGTCTCGACCGCTACCCGTGCGCCCGTAGCCGCCGCACGCAGCGCCAGCACCTGCGCGGTCCACAGGCCGCCGATCAACAGGACGTCGTACGGTGCCGGGCGGTGGAACCCGATCATCTGCGGGCGCCCCTCGGCATCGGTACCGATGATCACTCCGTCGTCCCCGACCGGCAACGACAGTGCGCCCAGGTGCTCCGCGGCCAGAGTGTGCCCCGCGTGGCGAGGACCGCGCAGCCCCCGCCTCGGATCGGTGCGATTCGTCACTGTGCGCCTCCCAGCGGGAGCGTCGCCAGTACGCCCGGCAACTGCTCGCGGTCCAGCCGCACCAGGCCGACCTTGGCGTGCCGTGCGGCTTGCTCCAATGTCCTTCGTACCCCGACCAGTTCGGTATCGGACCCGCCCGTGATCCGTACGTGACCGGACACGGAGACGTCGCCCTGGCGCGAACCGCGTCGCAACGTCAGGCTGAAGGTCGTCGCATACGCGGGGACCGAGGTCAACAGCGAGACGAGGCGCGGGAGAGGAGTCGCCCCCCGGCCCAACTCGGGCCAGCGGTCCACCGCATAGGCGGTGTGCCAACGGTCGTCGCACCGCCAGACCCTCGTCGTCTCCATCGTTCGCCGCTGCGGCGCGACATCCGGGCGTCCGGCGCGGGCCGACAGGATGGGGTTGGCGCACGCGGATGTTGCCACGGCGGAGTGCAGCTCCTCCTGGTCCAGTACCACGGCCCGGAATCCGGCGCCGGTGATCCGGCTCGCCACATGGTCCGCGACCCGAACCAGACAGCGCTGAGCTCCGCCGATTCCGCCTCCGCGCGCCTCGACCGCCTCCCGGCACAGTTCCGGATCCAGCTTCACAGCCACCCAGGTCATCCGCAGCGCGGGCGCCCCGGTCTGCTCCTGAAGGGGGGCGTAGGAGAGTCGGGCCGCCGACTGCTGCGGCAGATGCTGCGCCGGAGCGGGGCGTACCTGCTGCACGAGCTGCGCGGACTCCAGCACGATGTCGTCCACCGAGAGGGCATCGCCCAGGAGGGACAGCGGGAGCGCCCGCGCACCGCGCGCCTGGCGGAGCGATTCACCGCTGGCCTCGACCCGGACGACAGCGGTCAGGAACGTGCCGTCCCCGACCATGCCCACCGTGCGGCGGTCCCGGTCGATATAGATGTACGGAGCGAAGCCCGGCACACTTTCCGCCACCGGCGCCAGCTGTGGCTCCGCATCCACTGCGGACGCCACGGCCGTTCGCCTGCGGTCGCGGAGGGAGAGCGCCGTCGACAGCCAGTCCTGTACGGCACGGCCCCGGCGACGTACCACCGCGAGAAGCACCAGCAGGCAGGCGACCGCGGCTGCGGGCACCAGCCAGGGACCGCCGAGCGCGGCACCCACCGCGGCGACCGCCAGGGCCGCCTCGACGAGCACCATCTGCCGCAGCACGGGACCGAGGCGACCGGTCCGCGAGATCGACCGCAGAGTCGTCGCCGCAGGGGCGTTCGCCGACGGGTCGGGAGCTGCGCCGGCCGGGTCGTTGCCACGTTGCCGTCGGGAAGGGCCGGACGTTCGATGGGTAGCCCGCCCCGTGCGCTCGCGCGTCGCTGCACCCATCGCCGCGTTGCCCCCTCGTATCCGTATGTACCGTTTTTTCACGGGTGTTGACCGGGCGATCACCCTACCTGAGCAGTGACGGTCAAGCGCCAACAGGCATAGTAGGGGGCCCAGTCGACGACAGTGGCCCATGGCGTGTGTGGGAACCTGGTTGCCCACTGGGGAAAAGGGGCAGCGGACAGATGGCATCACGGCGGGACGAACTCAACGCCTACACCTTCGCGAAGCGGAGGTTGATCGCACAGTTCCTGCAACCCAACCCGACCGGCTCGGAGGAGGGCGCACCGCGCCCCCTGCGCGCGGTGGTGCCCAGCGCGATCGTCGGCGTCGTCATCCTCGCGGGGTTCGGAGCCTGGGGGATGTTCAAACCCGTAGCACCGCAGAAATGGGACACCCCCTACGAGAACGTCATCATCGCCAGCAAATCCACCACGCGCTATGTGGTGTTGAAGACCGATGGCAAGACGCAGCTCCACCCGGTGCTGAACATGTCCTCCGCCAAGCTCCTCCTTGACCCGGACAAGGGCAAGGTCATCAACGTCGACGAATCGGTCCTCGACAACGGCAAGATCCCGCACGGCGCCACGCTCGGCATCCCGTACGCCCCCGACCGGCTGCCGGACAAGGACGAAGCCGGCTCGAAGAAGCGGTGGGCCGTCTGCGAGCGGCCCGGCGAGGGTGGCAGGGCCATCCTGAAGGCGGCGTTCGTCTTCGCGGAGCGCGAGCAGAAGAAGACCGAGGGCGCGGGCCGGCTGCACGGCGGTGAGCTGATGTACGTCGAGGGACCGGGACCGGACAGAACCCGCTACATCGTGGACGCCGCGGGCAAGGCGTACAAGGTGAAGAAGGACGAACTGCTGCTGCGTGCTCTGCTCGGCGACGGCCGTGCCCCCCAGCGGGTCTCCGCCGCGTGGCTGGACACCCTGCACACCGGAGACGCGGTCGACTTCCCGACCGTCCCCCAAACCCCCGGCGCCGACGCGGGCATCCCGGGGAAGCTGCCGCCCGAGGCGAACAAGGTGGGCATGGTCCTCGCGGCGACATCCGGTACCAGGACCCAGCAGTACGTGGTCCTGCCCGGCCGGGTCGCCCCCGTATCGGACTTCGTCGCGAAGCTCCTGCTCAGCAGCCGGGCCCTGGTCAACCTTGGCCAGGACGGCAAGGAGAGGCATGTCAGCGCCGGTGCGTTCGAGCCCGGTGAGGCCTTCGGGCAGGACATGGACTGGCCCACGAGCGAGCCGAAGCCCGTCAACTCCGCGAGCGACGCGGCCGGCAGCCGTAACACCGTGTGCAACGTCCTGCGCGGTGTCGCCACGAAGAACGGGGCCAGCACGCTCAGCACGTGGGCGGGCACGAGCTTCCCCGCGACGCTCCCCACCGGCTCCAGCAGCGCCTATGTCACCCCCGGATCCGGACAGCTCTTCCGGCAGTTCAAGGGGTCCAGCGCCGACTCCGGCCCCCTCTTCCTGGTCACCGACACCGGTCTGCGCTATGCCATGCAGTCCAACGGCGACAGCGTGCGGGACGACTCCGGCATCGGCGAATCAGGCACGAAGGAGGAGAGGGCGCAGCGGCAGCAGGAGGCGCAACAAGCGCAGAACCGGCTCGGATACAAGGACGTCGTGCCCGCGCCCGTCCCGGCCGCCTGGTCCTCGTTCCTGCCCACGGGACCACGCCTGTCGACTGGCGCGGCCCGCCAGCCGCAGGGTTCCTGAGGAGCGCATCCACATGACGACGCACCCCTCTCCGTACCGGCGCCCGCTGACAGCCGCAGCCGCCACCGCCGTCCTCTTCGTCACGCTGCCCGTACTGCCCGCCGCAGCGGACGACTCCACCCAGTGCACCTTCGGCTCGAAGAAGTACGCGGGCCGCCCCTGGGCGTTGCAGCGCGTCCTGATGGACGAGCTGTGGAAGCAGTCCACCGGCAAGGGGGTACGGGTGGCCGTCATCGACACGGGCGTGGACGTCAAGAACCCTCAGCTCAAGGCGGCCGTGGATACCAGGAGCGGCCGCAATTTCCTGGAGAAGAACCTCAAGGACGAGAACGGCAACAAGATCGAGCGCGGCAAGGAGAACGGCACCACCGACACGGTCGGTCACGGCACCAAGGTCGCCGGAATCATCGCCGCGCGAGAGGTGAAGGGCACCGGCTTCACCGGCCTGGCTCCGGACGCGACGATCATTCCGATCCAGCAGAACGACGCCGAGGGCCACGGAACGGCCAAATCGCTGGCCGCCTCCATCCGCTACGCAGCCGACGTCGCCCACGCGGACGTCATCAACATCTCGCAGGACACGGCCAACGCGGTGAAGCCCACGGACTCTCTGCAACAGGCGGTGGACGCCGCCCTGGCCAAGGAGATCGTGATCGTCGCCTCCGCCGGCAACGACGGGCTGGGCGGCAACGTCAAGGAGACCTACCCCGCCTCGTACGACGGTGTCCTGGCCGTGGCCGCGTCGGACCGCAACAACGAGCGGGCGGCCTTCTCCCAGTCCGGCAAGTTCGTGGGCGTGGCCGCACCCGGCGTGGACATGATCTCGACGGTCCCCGGCGGCGGACACTGCGCCGACAACGGCACCAGCTTCTCGGCCCCGTACGTCGCAGGAGTCGCCGCCCTCATCAAGGCCAAGCACCAGGGCTGGACGCAGAAACAGATCGTCGCTCAGATCCAGCAGACGGCGGAACGCTCGATCGCGGGCCACGACCGTCTGGTGGGCTGGGGCGTCGTCGACCCGGTGCGTGCCCTGACGGAGGACGACAAGCCCGTCGAACGCCCGGTGGCGAACGAAGGTGTGAGCAAGGGCGAAGCGCCGACACCGGCTGAACTCCACCTGGGCGAAACGGCGGACGAACGCAACGCACGCCTGGCGACCTACGTGGTGGTGGGCGGAGCAGTGCTGGTCGCCGCGATTGCGGGTGTCGCCGTGGCCGTGCGCGACACCCGACGGCGGTCCAGGCGCCTGGGAGGAGCCGGCCATGCCTGACGAGACCGTCAACCGGGGAACGGCCTGCGGAAGTTACGTGATGGATAAGAGGGTTGGTCCTCTCGTAGCCAGTGGATAGAGTTTGTGGAATGAGGTCAGACTTGTTCACGCGGGTGCGATAGCAACGAGTGGCAGTCTGAGCAAACGGGGAAACGGGGAGGGCAGGATCGTGGCCGATCCAGGCGGTGGCGGGGGAGGCTCGGGCGACCTCCGGCGTGGTGTAGGCGCGCTGGAGACGTTCAGGGGGCGTGTCAACACGCTGCTTGCGGAGCTCGAGGGTTCGGCAGCCGGTAAGTCGAAGATTGCGGCGCAGACGGTGTCACGCGCTGCCCTGAGTGGCCAGAACGCGTGCTTCGCGGAGGCAGACGGGCTGTACACGCAGTACAACCGCGTCCACGAGTCGCTCGTCTCGCTCTCCAAGTCTCTCGGTGACCAGATCGAGTACTTGAGCCTCGGCGTGCACGCGGCGGCCGTCGGCTTCGACAACGTGGACGACGACGTGCGGCGGCGGTTCTACGAGATCCAGGTCCGCCTGGACAAGGAGCACGAGAAGGCGCAGGCGGAGAAGGCCGGTAAGCCTGAGCACCGGAACGCCGACAACCAGAGCGACTCGGGGTGGGCAGCCGAATGAGTGATCCGAAGAAGCCGGAACTGACCCCCAAGGAACAGCAGGCGCAGGACCAGCAACGCGTCCAGGCCCAGCTGATCGTCACTGACGTCAACCGGCAGGTCCAGAACGTCATAGAGTCATTCGGCTTCGGACGTTCGGGCTCGTCGGGACGGACTTCGTTCGAGGGCCACGAGCTCAACACGATGATCGACCTGATCCACAACTCCAATCCGGAGCACCTCGAAGACGCGGGTGATGCGCTCTGGAAGGCAAGGACGGCCATCAAGGTCGCCGCGGATGAGCTGGGCGACTTCATCAAGGCTGTCGACTGGGAGGGCGAGTCCGGAATTGCCTTCCGTGACTGGGGCAATGGCCTGGTCGCCCACGCCCTGAAGCTGGGCGATTTCGCAGAGGCGGCCGGGACGCAGATCACGGTCGCGGGCACGGGCCTCGCGTCGGTGCGCAACTCCCTGCCGCCGCGCGACAACCGCCTGGACCGCAAGTCCGTCGAGGACATCGAGGCCCCGAAGCGGATCGAGGGCAACCCGGAGTACGTCGCGGCGGTGAAGGTCGAGAAGAACCGCCAGGAGGCCATCAACCAGGCGAACCGACTGGCGTCGTACTACGCGGTTTCGGAGGAGACACTGGCGGCGCAGGAGCCGCCGCGGTTTGACAAGCAGCTTGATGTTGCGATGCCGCGGCCGCAGGGTCACTTTGAATCGCCTCACGACTACGGGAGCTCATCAGCAGGCTCTGAGGCGGTGGGGAACAGCGCGCCACGAGAGAGCTCGCAGCGCGCTGCCACGGGCAGTGCAGCCACCACGGGCGCCACGGGCACTGGTGGTCAAGCTGCAATCGAGGCGCTCGGAACTGCACCTGCGCTGGACAAGAGCACCTCGACGGAGATCAACAGTGTGGCCACGCCGCCGGCTCCCGTGACCGCACCTGGTACATCTCCCAGCCCTTCGGCCACGGGTCCCACCGCTCCGGGGGGAGGGGGGACTCCGCCCATGGCGAATGGCTTTGTGAACCCCGTGACAACTCGCTCGCGGTGGCCTCAGGGACCAACAGGCGCACCCAGGGCAGTCGGGCAGCCCGGGGGCAGCGGGCCCAGAGCTGGCGGTTCCACTGGGAGTGGTCCTGCGGCGAATGGTCGCACCGGAGCCCCGGTGGGGCGTCCGGCTCCGATGGGCGGGGGTTCGGCCTCAGGCACATCCGGACGTGGGGGCGGTCAGTCCCCTGTTGCCGGTCGATCCGGTGTGACTGGCGGCAGGCCCGTGGCAGGAGGCCATGCGGGTAGGTCTGGAACCTCCGGCCCGCTTGCCGGTCGAGGAAGCGGCATCGTAGGTGGGACCCCGCAGCGCGCCGTTCCGGGCGCGGGTACGTCCGGAGGGGCTCGTGGTATGCCGCGCGGCACAGCCATCGGAGCCGGAGGAGCGGCACAATCGGGCGGCTCTGCTGGACGTGCCGGGCAGCGGGGAGTCATCGGGGCCGGAGGAACGAGCAGCGCGCCCCGCCCTGGTGGGCGAGGCACTCCCAGTTCGAATGGAGTCGTGGGTGCGCCTCGTGGAGGTGCTGCCGGATCCGGCAGCATAAGGGGCTTCACTGCTGGGGGCGCAGGTCTCGTACGTGGGCCCGCAGGTCGACGGGACTCTGACGACGAGGAGCAGGACGGTGGCACACCGCGTCCGGACTACCTGACGGAAGACAGAGAGACGTGGGAGGCCGGACGGCGTGGAGTCGCACCGCCGGTGATCGAATAGGTAACAGGGAAGGTTCGGAAGTCAGGATGACAGCAGGAATGCGCCAGACCCGGAAGAGCCGCATGCCTCTCGGATTTCGAGGACGCCTGCTCGGCACGGTGGCTGCGGCCGCTGCCTTGAGTGTGGGATTCGCAGGGGCTGCTCCTTCCGCGCTCGCTGCAGATGTGCAATCGAAGCAGTGGTACCTCAGCGCGATGCAGGCGGAGGAGATGTGGAGGGTCACCACGGGCGAAGGCATCAAGGTTGCTGTCATCGACTCCGGCGTCAACCCATCGACGCCGTCCCTGAAGGGACAGGTTCTGAAGGGATTTGACGCTACAGGAGCCGACGGCGATGAGTACGATGACTACCGCGGACATGGCACAACCATGGCTGAGCTGATTGCCGGAACGGGCGAGGGCGGGGGCCTGAAAGGCCTCGCCCCAGGTGCAAAGATCATCCCGATGCGGATCACTGATGCGGAGTTCCAGAATGAGCATTCGGTGAACGCTCATGCCTCTGAAGACGCCATCCGGGCCGCAGCGGACAGTGATGCACGGATTATCAGCATGTCATTTGGTGGCGACTTCCCGGGGCGGGAGGAGCGAGAAGCGGTGAAGTACGCCCAGAGTAAGGGGAAGTTGTTCTTCGCAGCTGTCGGAAATGATGCAAAAGAGGGCAACAGGGAGCAGTATCCTGCCGCATACCCGCAGGTCGTAGGTGTCTCCTCGGCTGACCGTGAGGGCAAGGTGGCCGAGTACTCTCAGAACGGGAACATCGTAGATATCGCTGCTCCTGGGAATGACGTTCCGCGCTGGTGCGACACCACATTTCGAAGCTACTGCGACGGCGATGGCGGCACCAGCGCAGCCACAGCCATCGCATCCGCCTCCGCAGCCTTGGTGTGGTCCGCCCACCCGGACTGGACTGCGAACCAGGTCCTCAACGTTCTCTTCGACACCGCTGGCCGTGACTGGGAAAAGGGCACGCTCAGTAAGTACCTCGGCCACGGCCTGATCCGCCCCTCCATGAACATCCTCAAGGGCAAGGGCAACCCCGGCGCCCCGGACATCAGCCCTCTCACCAAGGAAAAGACGTCCGGCTCCTCGGCCTCCCCCGCCCCATCTGCACCAGCTTCGTCACAGCCCGAGAAGAAAGAAAAGGCTGGCGACGCCGTCGTGGCAGGCTCCAGCAAGGAGAAGGACGACGGCAGTTCGCTCGGACTGATCATCGGCGGAGCGGCAGCGGTAATCGTGCTCGGCGGCGGAGCCTTCGCGCTTGTCCGTAAGCGCCGCACCGCCTGACTGGCCGTACGTTCTTCACCCGTACCCACCGGCGAGTAAAGCCGGACCGAATAAGAGCACTAGGAAGGAAGCCGAAACCATGGCCGATCAGAAGCTCTCAGATGCCGCTCTCCTCAAGCTGGAGGGTGAGCTCTCCACGCGGTTCGACTCCGTGAAGGGCCAGTTGAAGACGCTACAGGCGACGATCGACAGCCTGGAAGGCGCCTGGCAGGGCATCGGTGCCGGCGCCTTCAACAAGAAGCAGGACGCCATCAACCAGAGGATGATCAGCATCGCCCATCGGCTCGTCAGGTACCAGGAGGCCATCAAGGCGGCCCGAACCATTTCGGGCAACACCGAAGACGAAATCAAGCAGGCCCTCCAGGGCATCGACGTCGTCGACGGTTACTCGGGTGACGCGACCGCGGAGGCCAGGACCTCGAACCTCAACTACTTCTGACCTGCCGCGCCTGTACCACGTACGAGGCCTTCATACCAAACCTAGATAACACGGGAGGACCGCATGCCGAACAACAACGACGGCACGATGGTTGTCACTTACTCGAGCCTGGATCTCGCAGCCGGCGCCATTGACCGGCAGAGCAAGCAGCTCGAAGAGGACCTCGCGTCCATCAAGCGGATGATCGCCAATGTGTCCGAGCTCTGGGTGGGCGAAGCCAAGAGTGCCTATGACGCCGCTCAGGCCGGCTGGGACGATGACGCCAGGGGGATTCACACCGCTCTGAGCCAGATCTCCAGCAAGGTGCGCGAAGCTGCTGCTGCTTACCATGCCGGCGACAAGCGGGCGAGGGCCAACTTCGAGTAGAACTCGGCGGAACACAGGTCAGGGTGGGCACGCACGGGAGGTGCCCACCCTGAGCTGTGTCCCGAACACCAAGCCGAGCACAGAGCAGCGCCCCTGCCACGAGGCAGGGGCGCTGTCACCAGACCCCGGAGCAGCACCATCCCCGTCTCGGAGGCCCAGCAGGTACGGGGCGAGAGAGTTGATCTCTGTCAACTCGCGGGCGTATTTAGGGTAGTTGGTTCCGACCATACCAGGTATCCGATACTTCCCGGGCGCAGGGAAATCAGCTGGGTCGCACGATCGGGAGTGCGCAGCGACATCCGGAACCCGCCGTCCACAGCGGTGACCTGCGCGCTCCCGTCGTCGTGTGCGAGGCCCCACGCGGCGACACGGGCGTCAGGCTCGCCGCTGTCGGTTTCGAACTGCTCGACCACGGCGAAGAGGCGGGGTGCGGTGGCTTCGACGAGGGCACGGATCTCGTCGGCGAAGCGGTCAGGAAGACCAGTGGGGGAGGAAGGTGGAGATACGTTAGCCATGCGAAGTCTCCTGTCAGTGGGAGGAGTTGAACCGCATTGATAACGTAGCTTGTGTAGGGATAGATGTATCCCTTTCATGGGGAGAGTTTAGGTATTCCGTCGTGTGAGTGACGGATGGAATACCTGCGCGAATGGAGGTGGGTTCGGGTGGCGCGAGCGATGCCTCCGACACTGCGGCAGCGGCGCCTGGCAGCCGAACTACGCAAGCTGCGGGAGCGGGCCGGACTCACGTCGACGATGGCTGCGACGTGCGTCGGTGTTCAGCAGGCGAGAATGAGCATGATCGAAGCTGGGCGTTATGCAGTGAGCGCTGACCGAGTGCGTGCCATGGCGAACAGTTATTCATGCGATGACGCCGCTCTAGTGGATGCCATGACAGAGATGACGGGCGGCCGAGAGCGCGGCTGGTGGGACGAGTACCGTGAGCTGCTGCCTGCGGGGCTGATCGAGGTCGCGGAGTGTGAGCACTGGGCGACCTCGGTGCGTGTGGGGGTAGTCGTCTCCGTGCCGGGACTGGTGCAGACGCTGGAGCACGCTCGAGCAATGTTCAGGCAGAGCGTTCCGCAGTTGCGGCCCCATGAAATCGAACATCGCGCTTCTTTCCGAGTCAAGCGCCAAGCGGTGCTCTTCCGGGAGGTCACACTTCCCTACACCGCCATTGTTCATGAAGCGGCACTACGTATGCGGTTCGGTGGACCTGAGGTCACTCGAGCGCAGTTGCTTCACATGGCCGCGATGATGGAGCAGGACAACGTCACGATCCGAGTGATTCCCTTCGAGCGCCAGGATTTCCCCGCTGCTGGGCAGCCGATCACCTACGTCGCCGGGCAGGTGCCGCAGTTGGACACCGTTGTGCTGGATTCCGATCACGGTTGTGACTTCCTTGATGCTGAGGCACAGCTTGCGCGCTATAGATCTGTCCTGGACCGCATGGAGAGCTGCGCGCTCAGCCCCGCGCAAAGCCGGGACTTTGTCCATAAGATTGCCAGAAGTCTCTGAGAGGCCATTTCATGTCCGCGTACAACTGGCAGAAGTCCTCGTACAGCACCGAGGGCGCGAACTGCATCAATGTCGCAGGCGCGCCTGATGGCACGTTCCGGCTGCGAGAGAGCGACGAGTCAAACGTGATACTCATCGCCGGCAGGGTCGGCCTGTCCGCACTGCTCGCATCGATCAAAGGTGACCAGGTAGTCGGCGCGTAGTGCAGAGGGCAGGGCGAAGTTCCCCTCTGATCCGGACGGTTGATACTGGGAAGTACGGATCCCGGACCTGCCGACCGTGACTTCACCGCCGAGCGACCCGGTCAGAAGTTGGTCAGGGACATCACGGCCGAGCTCGTCGTCGCCGCGCTGCGGATGGCTTCCGAAGCATCGCCCCCAGGGATGACAGGCGGCCGAGAGTGCGGACGGTGGGACGAGCCAGGTGGGCTGCTACCCGTGGGACTGGGCGAGGTCGCGGTTGTGGGCACTGGGCGACCTGAGTGCGTGGATGTAGGCGGGAGGGAGACCCCTGCCCACGGCCGTCTCGCGGGAGAGCGGGTCGTGAGCGGGGGTGTCAGGCGGTGCAGCGGAGAGCTTTTCAACTTTGGCACAAAGCCGAAGGTGAAGTCCTGGATGTCCTTGCGGCGTTCGGCGACGTTACCGCCGGCCTGTCCGTCGACGGTGACGTATGCAGTGAGGCGGTCGGCCTTGGGGCTGGCGCATCCGGTACTGACCATGGATATGGCGTCGCCCAGTGCCCCCAATCCGCCGAACGGCAGGTTCTCCATTTCTCCCGGTTGGTGACACGGAACCCTTCCGACGGGGCCATCGAATCGTAGATCTTGTCCACCTTGTCGCGCCCCGAAGTCGGACTACCAGTTCGCCGTCCACCACCCTCTGTTCTCTGAACTATGTGGATCACGGTTGTGGCCTGCTGGGCATGCCGAGCTCGATGGTGGTGCTGCGGGTGGCGATCTGGTCGAGTTGGGCAAGTTTCTGTCGGGCTCCGGCGAGGTTGATCTGCAGTCCCTCCACTTCGCCGAGCCAGCCCCTGCGTCGGGCTTCGTCGATCCGCGCGATCAGGTTGTCGCGAACTTCGAGGAGGCGGGGACGCCGACCGGGTTCCTGACGAAGGAGTGGGCAGCGCATACAGGAGCGCTCGTGGATGCAGGGGGTCGCGTAGGAACGGCGACCCGGGCGGGAGAGTGCTGAGCCTTCACCCTCGCGTCAAAAGTCGATGAAATCGAGATCAAGGGGCAGTTCGACAACTTCAAGAGTCAGTTTTCCCGATCTGACCCCTCGCGGGTGGGGGGCGTTTGCACGTAGAGCGAAGAGTTCATGGAGCACCGGCGGTTGCTCGTTCGGACTGAAATGTTTACTGCTCCGGTCCGGGTCAGGGCGCCGCTCCCGCGGCATGCCGGAGCGGTCCCGCCAAGTATGCTTTCGGCGTCTTCCTGTCTTGATCACCCGGAGGGGGTCCCACCATGACCAAAGCCCGGTTGTCCGCGATAACTTGGAGCCTCTCGGCCGCAGCTGTCAGCGCGCTGCTCACCGGCTGTTCGGGCTCGGTCAGTGTGGGAAATTCCGATCCGAAACTGTCCGCGGACAAGTTGGCCACCACGGTCTCCGAGAAGCTCGCCGCCACAACGGGCCAGCCGAAGCCGGACGTCACCTGTCCCGACGGCCTCGTCGGGAAGGTCGGCAACACCACCCGTTGCACGCTCACAGCGAACGACGGCAGCACTTTGGGCGTGACGGTCAAGGTTTCATCTGTTGACGGAAGCAAGATCAACTTCGACATCAAGGCCGACGACACGGCTTCTCCGGCTGCGAACTGACAACTGATGCCTTGCGCGCACTCGACGAGTGCGCGGTGGCCGGCGAGCGCGGAGTTCGCCCGCTACTCCCACACGGACGTCGGCGTGTGCTCCAGGACGTCGCCGAGGTAGTTGAGCCTCGGTAGTGCGTCCTTCGGGCGGAGGCGGCCTCGAACCGGGTGATGAGCTCGCCCTTGCCGTAGCGGATCGGGGTGCTGGCGGGCCCGAGGTCGGTGCGCAGTTACCTCTCGAGCTTGTCGTCGGCGAAGTCCCCGTCGAGGTCGTCCGCTTCGCGGATCACGGTACGGGCGACGGTGGCCGGGGTGGTGACCGAAAAGACGGAGTAGTACGTCGTCTTCATCGTTGACGATGACCACGCGGCGCCGCTTGGGCGGGCGGGACGGGTCTTCGTTGTTCATGGTTTCGTTCGGCTTCTGCTCCAGCGCACTGACGCGGGACGCACAGGAGGCTACCGGGTGTCCTGAGGCCGCGGCATTTGTGACGTTCTGCGCCACGTGGCAGTTGGGGACGGACTTCCTCAGAGGTGCTCTTCCGGGAGGTCACACTTCCTACACTGCCATCGTTCATGAAGCAGCGCTGCGTATGCGGTTCGGTGGACCTGAGGTCACTCGAGCGCAGTTGCTTCACATGGCCGCAATGATGGAGCAGGACAACGTCACGATCCGAGTGATTCCCTTCCAGCGCCAGGACTTCCCCGCTGCTGGGCAGCCGATCACGTACGTCGCAGGGCCGGTGCCGCAGTTGGACACCGTTGTGCTGGATTCCGATCACGGTTGTGATTTCCTCGATGCTGAGGCACACCTTGCACGCTATAGATCCGTCCTGGACCGCATGGAGAGCTGCGCGCTCAACCCCGCGCAAAAGCCGGGACTTCGTCCATAAGATCGCTAGAAGTCCCTGAGAGGCCATTTCATGTCCGAGTACAACTGGCAGAAGTCCTCGTACAGCACCGAGGGTGCGAATTGTGTCAATATCGCCGGCGCGTCTGATGGCACGTTCTGACTGCGCGAGAGCGACGAGCCAAACGTCATACTCATCGCCAGCAGCGTCGGCTTGTCCGCACTGCTCGCGTCGATCAAAGCTGACCGGGTCACCAGCGCATAGCACAGGGGACAGGGCTTCTCCGTAATGGCCCCTGCCCATAGCTGTCTGCCGGGAGAGACGGTTATGGGCGTGGGTGTCAGGCCGTGCAGCGGAGAGCCTTCTTCACTGTTGGTACGAAGTGAAGAGTGAAGGCCTTGATGTGCTTGCGGCGTTCGGCGACGTGGCCCGACTGACGGCTGATGGTGATCTGCACGACGAGGTGGTCCGCCGTCGGGGCCACGCAGCCTGCACTGACCATGGCGTTGAAGTCGCCCACCGCACCCAGCCCCTGTACGGATCCGAGTAGCCGGGGGGTGAGATTCCCCCGGCTACTCGGATCTTCACGCCGCCCGTTTTGCCGAACGTCACCAACCTAAGGCGAACCCCACCGGCCCGTCCTCGAACGGAACACGCCCTGCGCCCTGCCCGGCCGTGGATCACTTGAAGCGGGGCAGCTTGTCGGGAAGCTCTTGGGCTTCCTGGCACTGCTGAATTTTATAGTTGTACTTCAGTAGCTGATAGGAAAAGTCGGTGACCGCCTGCCGCAACTCCATTCCGGTTGCCCGGGTTTCGCCGATTGCCCTGGACTCCACGATCAACGCATAGGCATTTCGCGCTTCTTCGGGCTTCTTTCCGGGCGGCGTACAAGGGACGTACATGGAAACATCATCCGGGGATGCAATCACACTGACGCCTCCCGCTCGCACCTCGAACGTCCCTTTATCCCGACCATGGCCGTAACCTTCTCGCCAATCATCGAAGGAGGCGTCATGCACCAATCCATCGCCGGAAACAATTGAGTCCTGACTGCGAGTCTTGACATTGCAGGAGAAGACGAAGCTCTCCCCGAATGGATCAACCGTCCTTGCGCGTTCATGAGCTGTCATCGTGCTCGGAAGAATTTTGGCCACTATCTCTCGATCAACCGCGCCCGAACACACCTTGGCGGGCAAGCGGTCAACCCCCTTGGTGAAAACCTCCACATAGCCGAAAATGGCCACGGCCAGAACAGTCAGACCCAGAACGGCCTGAATGGCCATCCTTTTCTCGATCCCCATTGCGGCAACCCCATCTTCACTCTCACGAACTGGGGCGGACATGACTGTCCTCCAAAACTTGGTCACTCCGCGTCCAGCCGGCATTGATTCCTTCCAGAATCAACATATCTGTAGAATCACCAGGCAGCTTTGATTCATGCGCAGAAATTGCATCACGTGCTGAATTCTGTGTTTGCACTACGGCTGAATCCTGCGCGTGAGCAAGCCCCTTCCCTGATGCGTACAGGGAAGCGTCGAGTGCGGTCTCCTCTTCACGTCCGTCCATCAGCCGATCGACCGCCATGCCGATGATTCCACCGAAGAAACCGCCGCCTGCCGCTCCCACCATTGCGCCCGACAGGTTCTGAGGTGCCAGCGCCACAGCCCCCACTCCAACGCCGGCAGAAGCGATGGCTTTGTAGAAGTCACCCTGACCCTTGAGAGCCTCTTTCTCACTTTTTTCGGATTCCAGCGTTCCCGCAATCGCGGCGTCGGCAACCGAGTGACCCACGATTCCCTCAATGAGTCCGGCATTGGTGGCGACCGCCTTGATCGCAACGTTCGGATCTCCATCAAAAAGAGAAGGATCCGAGACATGAGCCTCTAGGAGGCTACTGGTGTAAATCGTCTCGCCCAATCGGATCGCAGCCCTCCCATCTTTATCACGGGCAACCTCGTACAAAAATCTCTCACTATCCACCTTTTTCAACCCGGACGGATCGGCACTACCGGAAAGGAAGACCGAGTCGGACCCTTTCCCTGTCAGAGCTTGGCTGATCTCAGGCATATAGGCAGAAGCCATATGCCCAAAACTCGCGCCAATGGCAGAGTCCACGAGATCGGTCCCATTACCGGGCTGCGCAACAGCGTTCATAACGTTTTTCATGATCTCGACCTGCGTCTTGGTGTGCGGCGCCGGTTCGGTCGGCACCTCGCCGAATGACACACTCGTAACGGCCGCTTCGAGCGCGTGCCCTACCGACTCCCCCCTGTCCGTGTACCTGGTGCTCTGGAGTACATGGTCAAGGACTGCCTTGTCGTCGAAGGTGTTCGTGGCCGCTTCGGCGTTGTGAGAAAGAGCGTCCATGAAGCCGGTCACCGGGTCGTGCCCGTTGCCGTCCCCGAATATTAGGTCCGCCGACTGGTCCGGAACCGTCCAGACGTCCTTGGTGTTCATTCCGACACTGCCCGCCGGAGCCATGTCCGACTTGAGTAGCTTCTTGCCGTAGTCGTCGAGGAATTCGCTGTCGTACTTGCCGTGGCCCATCAAACTGCTGATGACCTGGAACCCGATGGCCCCGATCGGACCCTTCAGCGGATTTGTCGGGTCGGCCCTGAAGTCGGTGTTGCCTTCATTGATCAGGCCATGCTTCCACTCCTTCATCTGAGCGGAATCGGAGTACGTGGCCGAGGCCAGCGTCAGACTCAGGTTCTTCTGGAGATCCTTGAGCCCCTCCAGTTCGGCTCCCTTGACCCCTGCATACCGGTCGGTGACCTCCGCCCAGAACTGCAGCGTGTCCTTCGGCTCGGCCGAAAGAGCGAACTGCTCAGAGAAGAGCGGGTCGTCGTGGTATTTCTTCAGGTACGTGTTGAGCCTGGCGAGGTCCTCGGCGGTGCGGTTCTCGGGATCCTTCTTCACGATCTTCGCCATGTCCTTCGCGGCCTGCAGGGCGTCGGCAGCGGTATCGCGGTCCTTGTAGGAAGTGTCGGAGAAGCCGTACTCGGCATGGTTGGCGATGGCCTTCAACACCTGGGCGGCGGTGCTGTCACTCTCGGTGGCCTTGTTGAGGATCTCCTGAAGATCGTCCCGCAGTAGCTTCATCGCCTCCTTGCTGCCGGCGGGCTCGGGGTGGACGTTCACGAAGACGGTGAAGCCGCCGCCCTTCGTGCCGACGACCGAGAGATGCTTGTCCCAACCCCGGTCAATCACCCGATTGAGCTCGTCGCGGTAACTGATGAGCTCGCTACGGGTATCGCGGAGAATGTTCCGGATGCTGGTGGCCTGGGTGACGGCATCGGCGAACTCTCCTGCCGTCCTGTTGATGAACTCCCGCGAGACGGTGGCATTGACGCCCGCCCAGTTCGCCCTGTTCGCTCTGGCCATCAGATCGTCCCGCGCGGTCTTCTCCATCGCCGTGAGGTGCGTGATCATTCCGGTCCAGTCCTCGACCGCGGTCCCGAGCGATGCGAAGTTGCCGTGGCGCAGTGCCTCGATGTCCATCAGGCCTTGGTCCCCTCGTCGAAGCCCTTGTCCAGCGTCGAGATGCTACTGACGGTGGACGCGATGAAATATTCGTCGCCCCGGTGCGCCTTCTTGGTGTAGTCCATGTGATTCGAGATGTGGGCGCAGGCATCCACTAGCGACTGCAGTTGCTTCTCCCACTTCTTCTGCACCTGGTCGAGGCCACCACCGAGCTCGAACTCCTGGGAGGTGAGATCCCTTGCGGCAGTCTGACTGCTGGACCACGCGTCCCGGCCGTGCTGCGCAAGGTCCTCGAACAGTCTGAAGGCGCTGTCGCCGACAGCGGCCAGGTCCTGCTGATCGACCTTCAGGTCGCCCTGCTTGCTGTCGCTCCCCGCAGGTCCGGCTGTGTTGAGCTGCATCTGCGTGCTGTTCCCGTCGGCCGCATCGGCCTTCAGCTGCTCCCACTCGGCCCATGCCATGCGCGGAACCCTTCGGTGTGCGCCCGGAGTACCGGACTTTCGGAATCTCTTCTGTCCTGTGAGCGGCAGCCGCATCAGCGGCCGCCTGCCGGCGCCAGAGGAGGGGAGCGCGGGGCGGGCGCGACCGGTCGTACCGACCCACCCACCGCCCCGCAGGCAGCCCTACCGCTCCCCGTCCATGAGCCCCGACTGCACCAGCGGATTCCCGCGCCGCCGGGTGACGAAGACCCCGCGCCCCGGGGGCATCGGGCGCGGTCGTACGTTGCCGAGGACGTCCCCCTCGACGGGGTCGCCCGAGAGCATCAGACCCTGCGCGCCCAGCTCCATGATGCGCTGCATGAACGGCTCGTACAGGGCCCGTCCGGCCCCCGCCGTGCTACGGGCGATGATGAACCGGACGCCGACGTCACGTGAGAACGGCAGCATCTCCGTGAGCTTGGCCAGCGGGTTCCCGCTGGATGTGGAGACCAGGTCGTAGTCGTCGACGACCACGTACACCGTCGGGCCGCTCCACCAGCTGCGTTCGCGCAGTTCCTGCGCCGTGACGTCGGGCGACGGCGTACGGCGCTTCATCAGGTCGTACAGCGCGTCCATGTGGTGCTCCATGTTGTTGGACATGGGCACGTACTCCGCCAGGTGCGTCGCAGGGGTGACGTCCAGGAGCGCTCGCCGGTTGTCGATGACGAAGAACTTGCAGACGTTCCCGTCGTACCTCTCGGTCAACTGCTTGATGAGCAGCCGCAGCAGATTGGACTTGCCGGACTCGCTCTCGCCGAACACCAGGAAGAACGGGTCGCGCTCGAAGTCGAGGAAGACCGGCTCCAGGTTGCTCTCGTCGATGCCGAACGCGATGCCCCGCTCCGGATGCGCGTAGCCGGCGGGCAGTTCGTGCACCGGGAGTTCCCGGGGCAGCAGCCGGACCGCCGGGGCGGGAGCCGCGGTCCAGTGCCGGGCGACCTCCTGGTTCATGGCCGCCGTTGCCTCGGAGAGGTCGCTGTCGGAGTTGATGCCGTCGATCCGCGGTACCGCGGCCATGAAGTGCAGCTTCTCCGGCGTGAGACCACGACCGGGCACGCCGGGCGGCACGTTGACCGCGGCCTTGCGGTCCAGTTCGGAATCCATGACGTCGCCGAGCCGCAGTTCGAGCCGGTTCATCAGGTGGTCCTTGAGGTTGGCCCGGACCTCCATGGAGCGCGACGCCGTGACGATCAGGTGGATGCCGTATCCGAGGCCGCGCGCCGCGATGTCCACGGCCGCCGGTTCCAGACCCTCGTAGTCCGTACGGAAGTTGCCCCAGCCGTCGATGATCAGGAAGACGTCGCCCCACGGCTGGTCCGTGACCGAGATGTCGCCGCGCGCCCGCAGCCTGCGGAAGGTGGCGATGGAGTCGATGCCCGCGCTGCGGAAGTACTCCTCGCGCCGCGCCATGATTCCGTACACCTCGGAGACCGTGCGCCGTACCCGCTCCGGGTCGAGCCGGGAGGCGATCCCGCCGACGTGCGGCAGACCGGAGACGGAGGCCATGCCGCCGCCACCGAAGTCGAGTCCGTAGAACTGGACCTCCTGGGGCGTGTGGGTGAGCGCGAAGCCCGCGATGAGTGTGCGCAGCAGCGTGGACTTGCCGGACTGCGGACCACCGGTGATCTGCATGTGGCCCGCGGCGCCGGAGAAGTCCCGGTAGAGGGTGTCGCGCCGCTGCTCGTACGGCTTGTCGACCACGCCGAGCGGTACGACGAGCCGGCCCGAACCCTCGAATCCGGGCTGGGTCAGCCCACGGCCCTCGACCGCGGAGAGCCCCGGAAGCAGCTCGTCCAGCGACGGCGGGTTGTCCAGCGGAGGGAGCCACACCTGGTGCGCGGAGGCCCCCCGGCCCTCCAGCCTGCGCACGATCACATCGAGCACCGTGTCCGCCAGGGCGTCGTCCTCCGGTGTACGCGCGTCGGGCACCAAGGCCCCGGTCCGCGGGCTCGGCTGGACGTACTGCACCGGCACCGGAGCCGCCGTGAACACCACCGGCCTGCGGTCCACCGGCAGGGGGCCGGAGGATACGGCCGGCTGGGCGCCCGAGCGGTACACCCCGGAGACGTACGCGGCCTTGAAGCGCACCATCTCGTCCGTGCCGTACTTCAGGTAGCCGGAACCGGGGACGTTGGGCAGGTGGTAGGCATCGGGCACACCCAGTGCCGCCCGGGACTCGCCCGCCGAGAACGTGCGCAGGCCGACCCGGTAGGACAGATAGGTCTCCAGACCGCGCAGCCGGCCCTCCTCCAAGCGCTGCGAGGCCAGCAGCAGATGGACGCCCAGCGAACGGCCGATACGCCCGATCTGCACGAACATCTCGATGAAGTCGGGTTTGGCGGTCAGCAGTTCACTGAACTCGTCGATGACCAGAACGAGTGAGGGAATGGGCTGCAGCGGGGCGCCCGCGGCACGCGCCTTCTCGTAGTCATGGATGTTGGCGTAGTTGCCCGCGTCGCGCAGCATCTCCTGGCGCCGGTTGAGCTCACCGCTGATGGAGTCACCCATGCGGTCCACCAGCGTCAGATCGTCCGCGAGGTTGGTGATCACCGCTGCGACGTGGGGCATCTGTGCCATACCGGCGAAGGTGGCACCGCCCTTGAAGTCCGCGAGGACGAAGTTGAGCGTCTCCGAGGTGTGGGTGACGGCCAGGCCGAGTACGAGCGTACGCAGCAGTTCGGACTTGCCGGAGCCGGTGGCGCCGACGCACAGGCCATGCGGCCCCATGCCCTCCTGCGCCGCTTCCTTGAGGTCCAGCATCACCGGGGCGCCGTCCTCGCCGACGCCGATCGGGACGCGCAGCCGTTCCGCCTGGGAGCGGGCCCGCCAGGTCCTGCTGACGTCGATCGAGGCCGCGTCACCGAGGTTCAGCAGATCGGTGAATTCGAGATTGGCGAGCAGGGGCTCGTCGTCGTCCCCGCCCGAGGCCACATGGAGCGGCGCAAGTTGCCGGGCCAGTGCTTCGGCGGCCTCATAACTGAGCAGGTCGGGAAGGCCGTCGTAGACCAGCCCGTGCCCGGACTCCAGCCGCAGCGAATGGGGGTGCACCACGACGGACAGGCCGCCGCGCGCCCCGTTGACCTCACCCGGTACGACCTCGACGACCGTCACGCCCTGGAGGCCCTCGGCGGCAGCGAGCGCCGACACCGGCGATACGGACTGGCCGTCGAGCACGACGACGACATGAGACTGGTCCATGAGCGGCTGGCCATCGGGCTGGAAACGCGGTCGGCCGTCGAGCCGGCCCGCGAGCATTTCCTCCAACTCCGCGATGCTCGTGGTGATCAGACGGCGGCCACCGGCACCGTCGATGAGGTCCGGGGCCTGGACGTGCGGAAGCCACTTCGCCCATTCCCAGCGCGGGGCGGCGTCCCGGTCCGTCGCGACGGCGATGATCAGGTCCTCGGGGGAGTGCAGCGAGGCGAGCGCACCGACCATCGCACGGGCCGTGGAACGGACGGACTCCGCTTCGCCGCTGATCGTCAGGTGGTAGAAGGCGCGCAGCGAGACCGCCATCGGCAGGCCGTCCAGCGTGCTGTGGGTCGTCAGGAACTGCTGCATCGCTCCCGCGGTCAGCGGCTCCAGCTCATCGACCGGCGCGGTCTCGGGCGCGATGAGCGGCGTGGCGAGTTCCTGACTGCCCAGACCGATGCGTACCTGTGCGAAGTCGGCGTCACCGACGCGGCGCTCCCACACTCGGCTGCCCTCGGCGACAAGCGCCCACAACTGGTCCGGGGACGGGTGGAGATAGAACTGTGCGTCGCGTTGTTTGCGGGCTGTCTTCAGCACGGCGCGTCTGGTTTGCGTCAGATACTTCAGATAGTCACGCCGCATGTCGGCGAGCTGCCCCTGGGTGCCCCGCCGGAAACGGACCATCATCGCCACGGCCATGGCGACTGTTGACGCGATCATGATCACGCCCATGATCCGCATGATCGGGTTCGGGGTCATGAAGAAGAAGACGACGGAACCACCCATGCCGAGCATCGGCAGAAGCTGCATCATCACCCCCTCCTGCTGACCACGAGGCAGTTCCGGCGGAGGTTGCAACTGCACCTGCTCATCCGGCACTTCGGAGGGCAGGGCCCGCGGTGGGCGCTTGACGACAATCTGGCTCACAGCTCACCAATTCCCTTGCCGGACAGAACTGTTCGTATCGGCGCCCCCGTGGCGACGGGCTCCATCCGCGGGAGGATCCTACTGGCGTACGAGATGACCCCGGAGCGATAGGGTGTCGCGACGCGTGTAAGCATTCGCTAACTACCGCAAGGAAACGGTCATTCGGGGCGCGAGCGAGGCCCGCGATCCCGGGGTTGTTTCAGGAGAACGATGTGGGGGAGCAGCAGGTGACTATGACGGCCCAAGCGGCGGCCACCGGACAAGGTCGGCCGGGTCCCGGAGTTCCGGCCGGCAACGGAACCGGTTTCTGCCGGGTCACGGTCGTCGCGCCCGACAGCCGCGTCGACGTGGCGCTGCCCGAGGACATCCCGGTCGCCGACCTGTACCCGGAGATCCTCCGGCTGTCGGGGCAGAGTCCCGCCCAGGGCGCTCCGGTCGGCTATCACCTGGTACGCCGCGACGGCACCGTCCTCGACAGCGGGCGCACCCTGGCCGGTCAGCGCATCCTCGACGGCGAACTGCTGTCCCTGCGCCCCTTCTCCGAGTCGCTGCCCCCCGCGGTCTTCGACGACGTCTCCGACGCAGTCGCCTCCGCCGTCGCCCGGGACCGCACCCTCTGGGGCGACAGCCTCATGCGCGGAGCCGGGCTCTTCGGAGGGTCGCTCCTGCTGGTCCTGCTCGGTTTCGTGCTGTGGACCTCCGGCCCCCGGCACGACATGCACGGCCTGCCGGGCGTCCTTGCCGCGATCATCGCCGTACTCGCTCTCGCGCTCGCCTGCGTACGTGCGCGCGTGTACGACGACCGGGGATCGTCCACGGCTCTGGGGATCGGTGCGCTCGCGAACGCCGCGGTCTCCGGTGCCGGGCTGTTGCCGCTCGGCGAGGGAGAGGGCATCGGCAAGCTCCAGTTCCTGCTCGCCTGCGCCGCCGTGCTGGTCGCGGCGGTGATCCTCATGATCGCCGCTCCGGGCGGGGACGGTGTCTTCGTCGCGTTCGTGTTCGCAGCCGCCATCGGCCTGCTGGTGACCTTCGTCGCGATCATGACCGGCATGGCGCCTGCGGAGACCGCTGCGGTGTGCGCCCCGCTCTCCGTGGGTGTCCTGGCCTTCCTGCCCGGTCTCTCCACCCGCTTCGCCCGCCTTCCCATCGGCTTCGAGCCGCCCCGTACCACCGCCGGTGACTACGGGACGTCCGAGCCGGCGCCGCAGGGCCCCGTCGACGCCGACCGCATCGCCGCCCAGGCGCGGCGCGGCCACGAACTGCTCGTCGGCCTGGTCGGCGGATGCGCACTGGTGGCCGTGGGCGCCGCAGCCGTCCTGGGATTCTCGGACAGCATCTGGGGCCAGCTGCTGGCGCTCACCACCGGAGTCGCCATGCTGATGCGTTCCCACCTGTTCCGTTACACGGCGCAGGTCGGCTGCGCGCTGGCGGCGGGTCTCGGCGCTCTCGTGCTCCTGGGCCTCGGCCTGTCGCTCAATCCGCCGGTCGACATACTGCGCGAGGCCGTCGCGGGGGACAGCACCGCGCTCGACATCCGTACGATCTGGCTCGCCGCAGCCGTTGCGGGCGCCGCCGCCCTGATCACCGCCATAGGGCTGATCGTGCCGCGCAAGGGAGTCACCCCGTTCTGGGGGCGCTTCCTGGAGATCGCCGAAGCGTGTGTGCTCCTGACGCTGATCCCCCTGTGCCTGGCCGTTTTCGACCTCTATCACTCGATCCGCGCTCTCACCAGCTGACCCCGCGGGCCCACCCGTCCAAGCCGCGCCCAGCCGGACCAAACCCAAGCACTGCCGGCAGAACCCGAGCTCAGCCAGGCCATATCAAGCCCGTCCGGCGCTTGAGGACAAAGCGGCAATCGGACTCGCCGGGGTCACATCACCCTCGACCAAACCGGCTCCGCCGGACTGGTACGCTGGGTGACGGCCGTTTGTGTACGCGCTCCCGGATCATCCTGGGAGCTGCGCTCATCGGACCTTCGCCCCCGAGTAACGGAAGAACCCCTGCGATCAAGACCAGGGGCACTCGTGGACGCATCGAACATCAAAGAGGAGTACGCGTGCCGCTCGACGCCGCTACGAAGAAGCAGATCATGTCCGAGTTCGCCCAGAAGGAGGGCGACACCGGCTCCCCCGAGGTCCAGGTCGCGATGCTCTCCCGCCGCATCTCGGACCTGACGGAACACCTCAAGACCCACAAGCACGACCACCACTCCCGCCGTGGTCTGCTGATCCTGGTCGGCCAGCGTCGCCGCCTTCTGCAGTACCTGGCCAAGAAGGACATCCAGCGCTTCCGTGCCCTGGTCGACCGCCTCGGCATCCGCCGCGGTGCGGCCGGCGGCGCCAAGTAATACGCCGTGAAGGGAGCGGTTCCCACTACTGAGGGGGCCGCTCCCTTTGTTGTACGTACGATTGTGCGTATGTACGCATGTACGGACGTGACGGGCCCGCCCGCATGACCGGAATGCCAAGCTGAGCCGAATCTCAGTAACCTGGTCGCAGAACGACCTGCAGAACGAACCACGGACGAGCGAGAAGCAGACCTCCCCGCCGCCGGTCCTCGGTAGTGGCCCCCGGACTCATCGACCCGGGTGCTTCGATCGAAGACCGGCCCGCCGATGGAGGGCTTCTCCGCTACCGTCCCCCGCCACACGGGCGTGGGGGCGAGAAGACGATATGTATCGGAGAAAACGCTAGTGGAGAACGAGACCCACTACGCCGAGGCCGTTATCGACAACGGAACCTTCGGCACCCGCACCATCCGCTTCGAGACGGGCCGCCTGGCCAAGCAGGCCGCCGGCTCCGCCGTCGCGTACCTGGACGACGACACCATGGTGCTGTCGGCCACCACCGCGTCCAAGAAGCCCAAGGACCAGCTCGACTTCTTCCCCCTCACGGTGGACGTCGAGGAGCGGCAGTACGCCGCCGGCAAGATCCCCGGCTCCTTCTTCCGTCGTGAGGGCCGGCCCTCCGAGGACGCGATCCTCACCTGCCGCCTGATCGACCGCCCGCTGCGCCCCTCCTTCAAGAAGGGCCTGCGCAACGAGATCCAGATCGTCGAGACGATCATGGCGCTCAACCCCGACCACCTGTACGACGTGGTCGCGATCAATGCCGCCTCCTGCTCCACGCAGCTGGCCGGCCTGCCCTTCTCCGGCCCGGTCGGCGGCACCCGTGTCGCCCTGATCAAGGGCCAGTGGGTCGCCTTCCCGACGCACACCGAGCTCGAGGACGCCGTCTTCGACATGGTCGTCGCCGGTCGCGTCCTGGAGGACGGCGACGTCGCGATCATGATGGTCGAGGCCGAGGCCACCGAGAAGACCATCCAGCTCGTCAAGGACGGCGCCGAGGCCCCGACCGAAGAGGTCGTCGCCGCCGGTCTCGAAGCCGCGAAGCCCTTCATCAAGGCGCTCTGCAAGGCCCAGTCGGACCTCGCCGCCAAGGCCGCCAAGCCCACCGGCGACTTCCCGGTCTTCCTGGACTACCAGGACGACGTCTTCGAGGCGCTCGCCGCCGCCGTGACGTCCGAGCTGGCCCAGGCGCTCACGATCGCCGGCAAGCAGGACCGCGAGGCCGAGCTGGACCGCGTCAAGGAGATCGCTGCCGAGAAGCTGCTCCCGGCCTTCGAAGGCCGCGAGAAGGAGATCTCCGCCGCGTACCGTTCGCTGACCAAGAAGCTGGTCCGCGAGCGCGTCATCAAGGACAAGGTCCGCATTGACGGCCGTGGCGTCACGGACATCCGTACGCTCGCCGCCGAGGTCGAGGCCATCCCGCGCGTGCACGGCTCGGCGCTGTTCGAGCGCGGCGAGACCCAGATCCTGGGCGTCACCACCCTCAACATGCTCCGCATGGAGCAGCAGCTGGACACCCTCTCCCCGGTGACCCGCAAGCGCTACATGCACAACTACAACTTCCCGCCGTACTCCGTCGGTGAGACCGGCCGCGTGGGCTCGCCCAAGCGCCGCGAGATCGGCCATGGTGCGCTCGCCGAGCGCGCCATCGTGCCGGTGCTGCCGACGCGCGAGGAGTTCCCCTACGCGATCCGCCAGGTCTCCGAGGCGCTGGGCTCCAACGGCTCCACGTCCATGGGCTCGGTCTGCGCCTCCACCATGTCGCTGCTGAACGCCGGTGTGCCGCTCAAGGCCGCCGTCGCCGGTATCGCCATGGGCCTGATCTCCCAGGAGATCGACGGCAAGACCCACTACGTCGCCCTCACCGACATCCTCGGTGCGGAGGACGCCTTCGGCGACATGGACTTCAAGGTCGCCGGTACGAAGCAGTTCGTCACCGCGCTCCAGCTCGACACCAAGCTCGACGGCATCCCCGCCTCGGTCCTGGCCGCCGCGCTGAAGCAGGCCCGCGACGCCCGCCTCCACATCCTCGATGTGATGAACGAGGCCATCGACGTCCCGGACGAGATGTCCCCGAACGCCCCGCGGATCATCACCGTCAAGATTCCGGTGGACAAGATCGGTGAGGTCATCGGCCCCAAGGGCAAGATGATCAACCAGATCCAGGAGGACACCGGCGCCGACATCACGATCGAGGACGACGGCACCATCTACATCGGTGCCCAGCAGGGTTCGCAGGCCGAGGCCGCCCGCGCCACGATCAACTCGATCGCCAACCCGACCATGCCGGAGGTCGGCGAGCGCTACCTGGGTACGGTCGTCAAGACCACCACCTTCGGTGCGTTCGTCTCCCTGATGCCGGGCAAGGACGGCCTGCTGCACATCTCGCAGATCCGCAAGCTCGCCGGTGGCAAGCGCGTGGAGAACGTCGAGGACGTGCTCGCGGTCGGATCCAAGGTCCAGGTGGAGATCGCCGAGATCGACTCCCGCGGCAAGCTCTCCCTCATCCCCGTGATCGAGGGCGAAGAGGACGAGAAGAAGGACGACGCCGCCAAGTGACGTCCCGTAGTTCCGTGACGACGGCCCGCGCCTCCTCCGAGGCGCGGGCCGTCGCCCGTACCCAAACGCTTCTCAAGGGCACCAACGGCATCGGTACGGTCCGCCGCACCGTCCTTCCGGGCGGCCTCCGCGTCGTCACCGAGACCCTGCCCTCCGTCCGCTCCGCCACCTTCGGGATCTGGGCCAACGTCGGATCACGCGACGAGACCCCCACCCTGAACGGCGCGACGCACTACCTCGAACACCTCCTCTTCAAGGGCACCGCCAAGCGCAGCGCCCTCGACATCTCCGCCGCCATCGACGCGGTCGGCGGCGAGATGAACGCCTTCACGGCGAAGGAGTACACCTGCTACTACGCGCGGGTCCTCGACACCGACCTGCCGCTGGCCATCGACGTCGTCTGCGACATGCTGACCGGCTCGCTGATCAACGCCGAGGACGTCGACGCCGAGCGGGGCGTCATCCTCGAAGAGATCGCCATGACCGAGGACGACCCGGGCGACTGCGTGCATGACCTGTTCGCGCACACACTGCTCGGCGACACCCCCCTCGGCCGCCCCGTCCTCGGCACCGTCGACACCATCAACGCGCTCGACCGCGGCCGGATCACCCGCTTCTACAAGAAGCACTACGACCCCACACACCTGGTCGTCGCCGCCGCGGGCAACATCGACCACGCCACGGTCGTACGCCAGGTCCGCAGGGCCTTCGAGCGTGCGGGCGCCCTGTCCCGCACCGACGCCGTCCCGGTCGGCCCGCGCGCGGGCTCCCGCTCCGTGCGCACCGCGGGCCGCGTCGAGCTGCTGAACCGCCGGACCGAGCAGGCCCATGTCGTCCTCGGCGTGCCGGGCCTGGCCCGCACCGACGACCGGCGCTGGGCGCTCGGCGTCCTCAACACCGCCCTCGGCGGCGGCATGAGCTCACGCCTCTTCCAGGAGGTACGGGAGAAGCGCGGTCTCGCCTACAGCGTCTACTCGTACACCTCGGGCTTCGCCGACTGCGGACTCTTCGGCGTGTACGCGGGCTGCCGGCCCAGCCAGGTCCACGACGTCCTCAAGATCTGCCGGGACGAGCTCGACCGGGTAGCGTCCGAAGGACTGAGCGACGAGGAGATCGGCCGCGCCATCGGGCAGCTCTCCGGCTCCACGGTCCTGGGCCTGGAGGACACCGGCGCGCTGATGAACCGCATCGGCAAGAGCGAACTGTGCTGGGGCGACCAGATGTCGGTCGACGACATGCTGGCCCGGATAGCGCAGGTCACCCCTGACGACGTCCGCGCGGTCGCGGGCGAGGTCCTCGGACACCGCCCCTCGCTCTCCGTCATCGGCCCGCTCAAGGACAAGCAGGCCGACCGCCTCGACGAAGCGGTCTCCTAACCCACCCGTAAGGAAGCAGAGCAATGAGCAAGCTGCGTGTGGCCGTTCTCGGCGCCAAGGGCCGTATCGGATCCGAGGCGGCACGAGCCGTCGAGGCCGCCGACGACATGGAGCTGGTGGCCACCCTGGGCCGCGGCGACAAGCTGGAGACCCTGGCGGAAACCGGCGCCCAGGTCGTCGTCGAGCTCACCACCCCCGCGTCGGTGATGGGCAACCTCGACTTCTGTGTCCGGCACGGCATCCACGCCGTCGTCGGTACGACGGGCTGGACCGACGAACGGCTCGCGCAGCTGAACACCTGGCTCTCCGGCTCCCCGGAGACCGGTGTGCTCATCGCGCCGAACTTCTCCATCGGCGCCGTCCTCACGATGAAGTTCGCGGAGCAGGCCGCCCGCTACTTCGAGTCCGTCGAGGTCATCGAACTCCATCACCCCAACAAGGCCGACGCCCCCTCGGGCACCGCCACCCGCACCGCCCAGCTGATCGCCGACGCCCGGCGGAAGGCCGGCTGCGCCCCGCAGCCGGACGCCACCACGACGGCCCTGGACGGGGCCCGCGGCGCGGACGTCGACGGGGTCCCCGTCCACGCGGTCCGGCTCCGCGGTCTTCTCGCCCACCAGGAAGTGCTGCTCGGCGGCGAGGGGGAGACCCTCACCATCCGCCACGACTCCCTGCACCACAGCAGCTTCATGCCGGGCATCCTGCTCGGCGCACGCCGTGTGGTGACCACTCCCGGCCTGACGTTCGGCCTGGAACACTTCCTCGACCTGAACTGACTGAGTCCCCGCCATGCGCGCAAAGATCACTTACTTCGTCACCGCTGCCGTCCTGGTCTTCTACTTCGTCCTGGTCGGCAGCCGTGGCGTCCTGCTCATCAAGCACGGCACCCTGCTGACGGTCACCTTCGGGGTCGCGGTGCTGATCCTGCCGGTGATCGGGGTCTGGTTCCTCTGGAAGAACACCCAGTTCGTGGCACGGGCCAACGCGCTGGCCGCGGAACTCGACGCGGAGGGCGGCCTTCCGGTCGACGAGCTGGTCCGTACCCCGTCCGGCCGCATCGACCGCGCCTCGGCCGACGCCGTGTTCGCACGGCGCCGCGAGGAGACCGAAGACGCCCCCGAGGACTGGCGCTGCTGGTTCCGGCTGGCCGTCGCCTACCAGGACGCCAGGGACACCCCTCGGGCCCGGAAGGCCATGCAACGCGCCATCGCTCTGCACACGAGGCCCGTCCCCGGACAGGTCGCACCGGCCGGATCAAGTCCGTCCGGCGACTGAGGACGGCACGGTTACCGGGCGGACCCGGTAACCGTGCCGCCCTCAGCGCCGCCGATACTCGTCCCCCCACGCCTCGACCGTGTCCGCGGCACGGTCGAACGCCTCGCCCCGCGCCAGAAAATCGGCGTTGCTGTCGGTGAGCAGGGGCGGAATCGCCTGGCCACCCTGCTGCACGACGATCAGCGCCTGACCCTGCACCGTGCGCGGAAACCCGAGCCACTTCACCGGCTGCTGCACGGTACGGACGGCCGTGACCTGATTCCACGGCACGGTCGTCGTCGTGAAGAAGCCCACCCGCCGCACGCCGTGCCTGCCCACCCAGGCACCGAGCCGCAGCAGTCGTAGGGCACAGGCGATGACCACCAGCGCGAGTCCCAGACACACGCCGGCACCCGGCACCTCCCCGGCGAACGCGATGACCATCCCCGCGAGCAGGATGAACGACGCGAGCAGCAACATGGAGGCCGCAGCCGCGACCCGCCAGGGCCCGGGGCGGTACGGACGCCGCCACTTGTCGTGGTCGTCGAACGGCAGCGCGATGTCCTCAGCGCTCGCGTCAAACGCGCGGTCGGCCGTCAGAAAGGGCAGGGGCACGACTGATCCTCACTCACAAGCACGCTCGATTGCTGTGCCCGGTGAGGCTACCGAGGAGGTCACCGCCCGACCACCCCAGGGGGCCCGTACGAGTCAGTGCCCGTGGGCGGCCTCCGTCTGCTGGGAGTGCGACGGGTCCTGGGCGGGGCTCAGAGCGGGCAGGCCGAGGACCAGCGACCCTACGAGACCTGCGACGACCGTCAGCCCGATGAGGGAACGGCCGGCCAGCTGCGAGACGCTGGTGCGCTCACGCGGGGGCGGGGTGACGTTACTGCGGAATCGGTCGGCCTCGGCTACGAACGAGAACGGGACGGATTCACGCCGGCGGAACATGAGGAAACTCTCCTTGAACCCTGGTACGGATGCTGCTATTGAGTCAGACGCACGACAGACCCGTTCGGTGCCCCGAATCGCCGAATTCGTCGAAGAAATCCCGGCACGGCCCTTCCCGCCCTCGTTGTCAGTGGCGGCCCGTAGAGTGGGCGCCGCCCGAGCGACGCAATTGGAAGGACCCCGCCGGTGACCGAGACCCCAGAGCCCGCAAAGCCCAGCTTCCGCAGCGATGTCACCGTTGAGCTGGTGAAACATGCCGCAGGCGACTCCGACGTCCTGTTCGCGGCCCGTGTCTCCACGGCCGGCGAACAGTCCCTGGAGGAGGTCACCAAGGACCCTGAGCGCTCCAAGGGGCTCATCAACTTCCTGATGCGCGACCGGCACGGCAGCCCGTTCGAGCACAACTCGATGACCTTCTTCATCAGCGCCCCGATCTTCGTGTTCCGCGAGTTCATGCGCCACCGCGTCGGCTGGTCGTACAACGAGGAATCGGGCCGCTACAGGGAGCTGGAACCGGTCTTCTACGTCCCGGGGGAGTCCCGCAAGCTCGTCCAGCAGGGGCGCCCCGGGAAGTACGAGTTCGTCGAGGGCACCCAGGCCCAGCAGGAGCTCACCGGCCGCATCATGGAGGACTCGTACCGCCAGGCGTACGAGGCCTACCAGGAGATGCTCGCCGCAGGAGTGGCCCGCGAAGTCGCCCGCGCAGTGCTCCCCGTCGGCCTGTTCTCCTCGATGTACGCCACGTGCAACGCCCGCTCGCTGATGCACTTCCTCGGCCTGCGCACCCAGCACGAGCTGGCCAAGGTGCCCTCCTTCCCGCAGCGGGAGATCGAGATGGTCGGCCAGCAGATGGAGGAGCACTGGGCCCGTCTCATGCCGCTCACCCATGCAGCCTTCAACAAAAACGGACGCGTAGCCCCGTAAGCGGTGTCCGTATTGCGGCGTTTCGTGAAGTTCATCTAGGCTGATCAAACGGACCCGGCACTGCTTGAACCCCCGAGCAGGCAGTGCCGGGCTCCTACTGCGTGTCCCCCCGAGGGGGCATTGGGCGCTGAGCAACGAGTAGCGTGTTACCCATGGCTCCGATCTCCACTCCGCAGACCCCCTTCGGGCGGGTCCTCACCGCTATGGTCACGCCCTTCACGGCGGACGGTGCACTCGACCTCGACGGCGCCCAGCGGCTCGCCACCCATCTGGTGGACGCAGGCAATGACGGCCTGATCATCAACGGCACCACCGGCGAGTCCCCGACCACCAGCGACGCGGAGAAAGACCAGCTCGTCAGGGCTGTACTGGAAGCAGTGGGGGACAGGGCCCACGTCGTCGCCGGCATCGGCACCAATGACACCCGGCACAGCATCGAGCTCGCCCGCACGGCCGAGCGCTCCGGCGCTCACGGCCTCCTCGCGGTGACGCCCTACTACAACAAGCCGCCGCAGGAAGGCATCTTCCGCCACTTCACGGCCATCGCCGACGCCACCGGGCTGCCGGTGATGCTCTACGACATCCCCGGCCGCAGCGGTGTGCCGATCGACACGGAGACGCTGGTACGGCTTGCCGAGCACCCGCGTATCGTCGCCAACAAGGACGCCAAGGGTGACCTCGGCCGCGCAAGCTGGGCCATCACCCGGTCCGGCCTGGCCTGGTACTCCGGCGACGACATGCTGAACCTGCCGCTCCTCTCGGTCGGCGCCATCGGCTTCGTCTCCGTCGTCGGCCACGTCGTCACCCCCGACCTGCGCGCCCTCATCGAGGCGTACCTCGGCGGCGACGTCCAGAAGGCCACGGAGATCCACCAGAAGCTCCTGCCGGTCTTCACCGGCATGTTCCGCACCCAGGGCGTGATCACCACCAAGGCCGCACTGGCCCTCCAGGGCCTCCCCGCGGGCCCGCTGCGTCTCCCACTGGTGGAACTCACCGCACAGGAAACGGCGCAGCTCAAGATCGATCTCGCCGCCGGTGGGGTACAGCTGTAACCACAGACTTCACAACTGAATAGACGAAGAACAGTCGCAAGAGCGACAACAACAGACAACAGCAAGTGCACGAATGACATGCGCGCCACGTGCCCAAGCGGTACGTGGCGCGTGTGGTAAGGAGAGTCTTTTGAGTCATCCGCATCCCGAACTCGGCACCCCGCCGAAGCTCCCGAAGGGCGGCCTCCGGGTCACCCCGCTCGGCGGCCTCGGCGAAATCGGCCGCAACATGACGGTCTTCGAGTACGGCGGCCGCCTGCTCGTCGTCGACTGCGGAGTCCTGTTCCCGGAGGAGGAGCAGCCCGGAATCGACCTGATCCTGCCGGACTTCACCACGATCCGGGACCGTCTCGACGACATCGAGGGCATCGTCCTCACACACGGTCACGAGGACCACATCGGTGGTGTCCCGTACCTGCTGCGCCTGAAGCCCGACATCCCCCTCATCGGCTCCAAGCTGACCCTCGCGCTGATCGAGGCGAAGCTCCAGGAGCACCGCATCCGCCCGTACACCCTCGAAGTCGCGGAGGGCCAGCGCGAGCGCATCGGAGTCTTCGACTGCGAGTTCGTCGCGGTCAACCACTCCATCCCGGACGCACTCGCGGTCGCCATCCGCACGCCCGCGGGCATGGCCGTCGCGACCGGTGACTTCAAGATGGACCAGCTCCCGCTGGACGGCCGGCTCACCGACCTGCACGCGTTCGCCCGGCTGAGCGAGGAAGGCATCGACCTTCTTCTCTCCGACTCCACCAACGCGGAGGTCCCCGGCTTCGTACCGCCCGAGCGGGACATCTCCAACGTCCTGCGCACGGTCTTCGCCAACGCCCAGAAGCGGATCATCGTGGCGAGCTTCGCCAGCCACGTGCACCGCATCCAGCAGATCCTCGACGCGGCGCACGAGTACGGCCGCCGGGTCGCCTTCGTCGGCCGCTCGATGGTCCGCAACATGGGCATCGCCCGTGATCTGGGTTATCTGAAGGTCCCCGCCGGCCTGGTGGTCGACGTCAAGACCCTGGACGACCTGCCGGACGACGAGGTGGTGCTGGTCTGTACGGGATCCCAGGGCGAGCCGATGGCCGCACTGTCCCGTATGGCCAACCGCGACCACCAGATCCGGATCGTCCAGGGCGACACGGTGATCCTGGCGTCGTCCCTGATCCCGGGCAACGAGAACGCGGTCTACCGCGTGATCAACGGCCTGACCCGCTGGGGCGCCAACGTGGTCCACAAGGGCAACGCCAAGGTCCACGTCTCGGGCCATGCCTCGGCAGGTGAGCTGCTGTACTTCTACAACATCTGCAAGCCGAAGAACCTGATGCCGGTCCATGGCGAATGGCGCCACCTCAGGGCCAACGCAGAACTGGGCGCCCTCACCGGTGTCCCCAAGGACCACATCGTCATCGCCGAGGACGGCGTCGTCGTCGACCTCATCGACGGCAAGGCCAAGATCGTCGGCAAGGTCCAGGCCGGTTACGTGTACGTCGACGGCCTTTCGGTCGGGGACGTCACCGAGACCTCCCTCAAGGACCGCCGGATCCTCGGTGAGGAGGGCATCATCTCCGTCTTCATCGTGGTCGACAGCTCCTCCGGCAAGATCACGGGCGGGCCGGACATCCATGCCCGCGGCTCCGGCATCGACGACTCGGCATTCAGCGCCGTCGCGCCGAAGATCGAGGAAGCGATCAACAGGTCCGCCCAGGACGGTGTGCTGGAGCCCCACCAGCTCCAGCAGCTGGTCCGCCGCACGGTGGGCAAGTGGGTCTCCGACACCTACCGCCGACGCCCGATGATCCTTCCGGTCGTCGTCGAGGTCTGACCCCGACAGGCGCGAACTCCGGAGCGGGGCCCCCGATTTGCATCAGGGCGCCCCGCTCCAGTACGTTTACGGCTCCGCCTGACCGGGAACCACCGCGCGTACTCGTGTGCCGTGGTCACCCCGATGGGGGCGGGAATTCCGACTCAGAACCTCTGATAAAGTCGGAGCCGCCGAAAGGCAAGGCCATTCCAAAGGCCATCAGAATTCAAATTCGAACCGGAAACGGAACGAAAAAGAGTCTGGTAAGGTTGGAGCCGCCGGAAAGGGAAACGCGAAAGCGAAGAACTGGAAAGCGACCCCCGCTTCGACCGGGAATCGGACACGAAAGAGTCTGATAGAGTCGGAAACGCAAGACCGAAGGGAAAAGCCCGGAGGAAAGCCCCAGAGAGT
>NZ_JBHVSY010000036.1:0-68266 GCF_042884935.1 Streptomyces sp. NPDC058092 | reverse complement strand
CTTGCTCATGTTGCTCTTGCCACTCAACCTGGACTGCTTCCTCCGGGACCAATCCGTCCCAGTATCAGGCTGTCCACTTCAGAGGGGGAACTTCAAGTGACCTGGATCAGGGCGTGCGTGCCGCTCGTGCGCCACTGGGGCCCGGTAACTTCCAGCTCGTGCAAGGTTTGCGGCGCCAGGCCGGTGATGACGTCCGACTTCAGTGTGCGTAGAGCTGCGACCGGACCGGGGAAGTATGACGTGACGTCGGTGAACGGGGTGGTGGCCGACCAGTGTTGGTCGCCGACGAGGCGGCGGTAGTTCAGGTCGCCCTTCATGATCGTCAGGGTGGCGGTGGCGAAGTCCTCGTGGAGGTCGGCGGGCATGTCGGCGTAGGGGAACGGGGCGCAGGAGAAAGGGTGGGCGCGCAGGGTGAGGCGGCCGGTGGTGAGGGCCTGCTGCAGGCGCTTGCCGATCTCGGAGGCGTAGCCGGGGGCCGTGGTCAGGCGGTGGAGGCAGGCCAGAGTGTCGGTGGCCGTGGCGTCGGAGACGTAGTACGGGTACGGCTTGAGGTGCAGAACGACGCACGCGGCGCGGTCGGTGTGGAGCAGGTGGTCGGCGAGGACCAGGTCCGGAAGGAGCTCGGGGCCGGCGTTGTCGGCCACGAGACAGACCTTGCCGGGCGGGCTGGCGGACAGGGCTTCCCAGAGGACGGCGGAGTTGTCGGCGACGAGGTCAGTGACACGGTGGCCAAGGCCGGCGTCGCCCGCGGAGACGGCGAAGCCGAGGTCGGCGCGGTTGCCCCAGAGGGAGGCGTGGAGGAGAGTGCAGTCCTGTTCGACTGCCGGGATCTGGGGGCGTTGGTCGAGGGCGGCCAGTTCGGCCTCCACCGTTGGGCCCGCGAGTTCGGCGTTCTTGAACGGGGCGAAGGGGTCGATCCCCTGCCACGGGCCGGGGGCGAAGTAGCCGAGGGCGGCCAGGAGTTTGCGGTAGAAGTAGCTCTCCGCCCAGAGGAACGGGACGTCCCCCCAGCGGCTGCCGATGTGCTCCTTGCCCCACTCCTGCCACTGGTCCGCTCCGGGCTCGGTGTCAGGCAGGGGGAGAATCACGCCGTCCTCGGCGATCTCCTGCAGGAGGGTGTCCAGGGCACGCTGCTGTTCGAGGGGGTAGTGGGTGGCCTGGCGGACGCGCTCGATCAGAGTGGGGTGTCGGTCGTGCAGGACACCCCAGGCGAAGGAGCCTGCGACGTTGCTGACAACGACTGGGGCGGGGGCGGGCTGCGTCATGGTGTGCGGGCTTCCTTCGCGTGGTTCAGTGGGGGGATGGACGGTGCCGGCCGCGCTGCCTACGACCACGTGTCCGGTGGTTGGGTCGTAGGCCGCGCAGTGCAGCGGGGCGTCGACGCGTACTTCGGCGAGCTGGCGCTGTTCGGTCGACGACCAGAGGCGTACGGTGCCGTCAGCCGCGGCCGACGCCAGGTGGTCTGGGCCATCGAGGAACGCGGCCATGAGAACCCGACCGGTGTGGCCCGGGAGGTGGGCGGTGAACCGATCGTCCGACACGCTCCGGACGCGAACGCCGTCGTACGGCCGGCCCGTCGCTCCTCAGTCCTATGCCGTCTCCTCGACAACCCAGGACAGGTACGCCTCCGGCCCGCCGGTCACAGGCGGCGTGATCCACTGGGGGACGTCATACGGGGGCTTCTCGTGCAACCACGCCTCCAGCGCAGGGAGACGGTCCGTCGAAGTCATTTACGAGATCCGCCACTCCTACGCCGTCTCGACATTCTACTTCCACCAGTAGAAGGCTGTGATCGGCGCATCGATGTGGACGCCCGCTGCCAGCTTGCTCTCGACCGCGCCCCAGGCCAGCGCCTTCGCCTGATCCTCGTCGTCGCTGGTCGTCTGCGCGATCACAATCTCGTTGGCCATGCGACTACCTCTCCTGCTCGGGTACCGCGACCCTAATTCCTTCGTAAGGACCGCAGTGGTGCCGGGTGGCTTCACGGCAGTGTTCGAGTGGTGAGGTCCGTTACGCCTGCTGCGACCCTGGCCCGTGAGGCCTCTGGGTAGACCGTGTGGACGGCCGCGCCGCGGTGGTGACGGCTCGTGAGTGCTGGATGGATGCCTTGGGTGCCCCGGGCAGCCGATGCCTACACATAGAGCGGCGACGTCCGGTTTTCCCGGAGCCGTCACCACCGATCGCCTTGATCACTCGTTGGAGTGGTGGTGCGAGCCCGTCCCACGGTGACCTCTTGATACGCCCGAGCCGTCCGAGCTCCCGCATAGACCGAGGCCCGCGGGGTGCGCTGGTGCCACGAACGGCTAGTGAGGTGGCGGCCCGGCCCTGGCGGCCGAGGCCTGGAATTAGGCCGCTGCGTGGCCCGCATGCGCTCGTGACCAGCGCAAACATATCCGTACCCCTGGGGAGGGAACATCTTGATCTACTGCGGAATCGACTGGGCGGAGAAGACGCACGACGTCGCCCTCGTCGACGACAGCGGCCAGCTCCTGGCCAAGCGGCACATCACCGATGACGCGGCCGGCTACAAGATCCTGCTGGACGTGCTCGCCGAGTCGGAGACACCGAAGAGAACCCGATCCCCGTCGCGATCGAGACCAGCCGCGGCCTGCTCGTCGCCGTGCTGCGGACCGGGAAGCGGCCGGTGTTCGCCATCAACCCGATGGCCGCCGCCCGATACCGCGACCGGCACGCCGTCTCCCGCAAGAAGTCCGACCCCGGCGACGCCCTCGTCCTGGTGAACATCCTCCGCACCGACATGCACGCCCACCGGCCCCTACCTGACGACAGCGACCTGGCCCGCGCCATCGCGGTCCTGGCCCGGGCCCAACAGGACGCCGTCTGGAATCGACAGCAGCTCGCCAACCAGCTCCGCTCCCTGCTGCGCGAGTACTACCCCGCCGCGTTAGCGGCTTGCGCCAAGTGGGACAACGGTCGTGTGCCGCCCGGAGTCCCGCGAGCTCCTCAAGCTGGTCCCCACGCCGACCAGGGCCGCTCGCCTGACGCGCCCGCAGATCACCGCCGCACTCAAACGAGCCGGCCGTAAGCGCGGCATCGAGGCCGAAGCCGAGCGGCTCCGCGAGGCCTTCCGCCAGGACTGGGCCCACCAGCCGCCCCTGGTCGAGGACGCGCTGGGCAGGCAAATGCTCGCTCTCCTGGGCCAGCTCACGGCCGCCTGCACCGCCGCGGACGAACTCGCCCAGTCGGTGGAGGAAGTCTTCTCGCAGCATCCTGACGCGGAAATCATCCTCAGCTTTCCCGGCCCCGGCACCCAGCTCGGTGCCCGTGTGCTGGCCGAGATCGGAGACGATCGCACCCGGTTCGCCGACGCCCGTGGCCTGAAGGCCTACGCCGGCGCCTCACCCATCACCCGGGCCTCGGGGAAGAAGTCGAGCATCACCCGGCGCTGGGTGAAGAACGACCGTCTCAACCATGCGGGATATCTCTGGGCTTTCGCGTCCCTGACGGCCTCCATGGGAGCCAAAGCCCACTACCGGCGCCGACGCGACGAGCACTCCGACTGGCACGCCGCCGCCCAGCGCGATCTCTTCAACCGGCTGCTCGGCCAGCTCTACCACTGCCTCAAAGCCCGCCGGCTGTTCGACGAACGTGTCGCCTTCCCCACAGCGTTGACCGTTGCGGCCTGACGGATCCGCTGGACGGCCGGTGAACGCCGAAGTCAGGCAACCTTGTGAGGCATGACCCCGAGAACGAGGCCGTCCAAACCTGCCGGAAGCCGCCCGAAAGTGGCCAGGCGAAAGGGCTGGACTGAATAGAGCTCCCCGTGTTCGTCGATTCCGAGAAGAGCATGGCCGTGGTCGAGCTCACCAACAGGGAAGACCATGACCCCTCTGGCCTCGTTCCAGGCTGCGAAGCGGTCCTCCTCACTGCACCAGAGGTTCATGGGGTCCAGGTCGAACGCCTCGCGAGCACGCGTGATCCCGGCACCCCGCGACCCGACCTGCAGACCACCGAACTCCGCCAAGAACTCTTCTGCGGCCGGGTGCATCACCAGCTCGGCCTCCGCGAAGCTCACACGCCAGAGGCTGGTGTCCACACGGCGCCCAGGAAACCAGCCTGCCGAACGCAGGGTTGCCTGGGTGACGGGGTCGAGATCGCTCATGCCCGCACATTCTTACGCTGCCAGGACACCCACGCAACAAACCCTTGACTCGAACACAGCACCAGGCGACTTGACTGCTTACCACTGTGAGGTGTCTACCCAGCCGGCCAAGGCACACCGGATGCCGCACCGTCTGCTCGGGCCACGCCGCCCACACCGCCACCCGCAGGTACACATCGCCGCTGCCGTATTCGACCCGGCAGGTGGCAGGGCGGTTACGGCCGAGTGCGTCCACCCGGTCGGGAATGACCAGGGCCTTACCGACGAGATTGTGCAACGACTTCGCGGTGCAGGCGCCGGCGCATTCCTTTCGTCTCAATAGGTCCGCGACGGGAGGACTCCACGCAGGGCCGTCGGCGGGCATTCGCCCACGGCAGACAGAAAAGAACTCCAAAAGACTGGAAACCTCCGCCGGGACCATGTCAACGTACAACGTCCCGGAAAACACCGGGTCAGACGATGCAGTTACTCCGGTGTGGTCAGGGCTGCGACTGATTCGCAACCCCGCACCACACCAGGCTGCCTTGCTGGCAAGGTCCCTATTTAGGAGGCTCGTCTGTCGGATTCCGCTATTGGATCCGCCCGCTTCGCTTCACCCGCCCTCTTTGGGCTCGGCGCACTGAATGCTTGGTCCGGCCAGGCGGCGGGGGGACTACGGCGCCGTGTCCACCGGGCTGTGCGTCTGCCGGCCGGCCTGTTCGGCGAGGACCTGTTGCAACGCGGCTACCGCCGTGACAGGGCCGTCCTCGCGCACATTGCGGCGCACCCCGGAGCTGCAACTCGGCAGGTGGCCGCTGCCATTGAGGCCCCCGAGCGTGTCGTGGTGCGGAATCTTGACCGCCGCACTGAGGACGGTCTGCTGGTGCTCGTTACGGACGGCGCGACCCCAGCCCTGCGCTCATACCGGCTGGCTGCCTGAACGCGGCCAGCCCGAGAAGCTGTCGGATTCATCTGATGCGGCGCGCAACATAAGCCATGATCGCCGGTTAGCCAAACCGGCGATCGTCGAGACCATTGAGTTCGCATTGGGCTGCGTTTGGTAGTGGAGCCAGGTGGGCGAGTTCTCACCTATCCCGCAATGCGCGTAATCAATGTGTCCTTCAACCGTCTTCGCGATCCCGAGGTGCCAAGATGCCATCCTCCCTGCACGGGGCCAACTCCGATCCAGTGGCTGCCGCATCCGGAGCGAGTATCAGAGCTTTCCTGAATGTGCGGGAAGCGGCCGACTACCTCGGGATATCCCCTCACACCCTGTACGTCTGGCGGCACCGTCGCCAGGGGCCGCCAAACTTTCGGATGGGAGTCCGTGGCCGGGTCATGTACAGGCTGGTGACGCTTGACGCCTGGGTGCGCATGCAGGAGCAGTCGGATTCCCGCTCCAACCCGGAATTGAGCCCAATCGAAGTAGGTGCGCAGCGACGCGTCCGCTCTGCAACTAGCACTTGATGGTTCGCCGCTGATCTGTAATCGACCCACATTGGAGAGTGCGGCTTGGCCGGCTACATAGAAGACCGTTGGATCAAGAAGAAGAAGGACCCAGTAACGGGCAAGAGAGAGCGTACTGCCCGGTACGGGAAAGGGATGCGATACAAGGTCGCTGGCATCCCAGGGATCCGTGACAGATCATTCGCTACGGTCGAGGACGCCAAGGCGTGGCTCCGTCGGTCGGCGACGGATGAAGAGCGCGGCGAGTTCGTGGACCCTCGTGACGGAACCATCACGCTAGCCGATTACATCGCGAAATACTGGGCGCCTGGGAAGGCGGGCGCCCCGAAAACTCAGCAGGGGCACGAGCGTCGGGTGCGTCTCCACATCGTTCCGCATCTGGGACAGCTCCAGCTGAAGCAGGTAACGCCGGCGGAACTGCGTGTATACATAGCGAAGCTTGGCAGCTCCGTGAGGTCGGTCGACTATGTGCGTGGCATCTGGGGCGAGCTGTCAGGGATCCTGGAGACAGCTGTTGATGACAAGCGGATCGCTCGAAATCCGATGCGTGCGAAGTCGGTGCAGTGGCCGAAGGCATCGAAGGGGCGCAGGGAGGCGTGGTCGTTGGAGACTGCGCTCCGAGTACGTGATGTCATCAATGAGCGGAACAGGATCGCCGTTGTCCTTGGCCTGGGGTGTGGCCTCTGACAAGGGGAGGTCTTCGGGCTGAGTCCTGATGATATTGACTACGCACGTGGTGTCCTCCACGTTCGTAGGCAGACTCAGACGATCGACGGGAAGTTGTACTACGCGCTCCCGAAGTCTCGGAAGGTCCGTGTCGTCGACATGCCGCCGTCCGTGGCTGAAGAGCTGAAAAGGCATGTGAGGGATTTCCCGCCCGTGGCGGTTGAGCTTCCCTGGGGGCGGCCAGGGGAGGACAGGCCGACGGAAAAGTTCTCGTTGCTGCTCACCACGCGATTTGGCAACGCCATCGCGGTCAATACATGGAACACCTATACGTGGAAGCCTGCTCTGGCCAAGGCTGAGGTCATCCCCCAGCGGCCCGAGGGAGCCAAGCCCTGGCAGTGGGCTGCAGCTCCAAAGGACGGTTTCCACGTGCTGCGACACACCTATGCCTCGATCATGTTGGAGGCAGGCGAGTCTGTCGTCACCCTGGCCCAGCGGTTGGGGCACTCATCGCCGACGATTACGCTCGGTTACTACGCGCACTTCATGCCGGAGGCCGGGAACCGGGGCCGGGCTGTGATCGACGGTTTCGTCGGAAAGCGGGTCGCCGGCCAAAACTCCCCAGATTCTCCCCAGGGCTGATCGGGGTGATTCCCCAGGCTGTACGCCCCTGACCTCGGTCCGTGGATCTCCAGGGATCTGAGCCGTATAGCCTGGGGAAATGCTCACCGAAGTCATCGCGACCCGCTATGTCACGCCCTTGCGGGAGGGCGGATCGCTGCCCGGGATCGTTGAGGCCGACGACCTCGGCACCTATGTCATGAAATTCACCGGCGCCGGACAGGGCCGCAAGACTCTGGTGGCGGAAGTCATCTGCGGACAGCTCGGCCGCAGGCTCGGTCTTCGCGTCCCCGACCTCGTACAGATTCAGCTCGACCCGGTCATCGGGCTCGCCGAGCCCGACCAGGAGGTGCAGGAACTCCTGAAGGCCAGTGGCGGGCTCAATCTCGGGATGGACTTCCTGCCCGGCTCGATCGGCTTCGACTCGCTTGCCTATCAGGTGGACTCCCGGGAAGCCGGCCGTGTCGTCTGGTTCGATGCGCTGATCAACAACGTCGACCGGTCCTGGCGCAACCCGAACATGCTGATCTGGCACGGCGACCTGTGGCTCATCGACCACGGCGCCACCATGATCTGGCATCACAACTGGCCCAGCGCGCAGACGTCCGAGGCCAAGCCGTACAACGCCTCGGACCACGCGCTCGCCCCGTTCGCCCCCGATATCGCGGCGGCGGCCGCCGAACTCGCCCCCCTGGTCACCGAGGAACTGCTCACCGAGGTCGCGGCCGACGTCCCCGACGAATGGCTGGTGGACGAGCCCGGCTTCGACTCCACGGACGAGCTGCGCCGCGCCTATGTGGAGGCGCTGCTGCCGCGCGCCGCGACGATTCATGAGCGGATCACGCTGGAGGGCCCCACCGAGCCCAAGCCGTCCCAGGCCCCCGGCTGGCTCACCGAGCACCTCACCCCGTGGCCCCACCCCACCAAGAAGAAGAACGACAAGGACGGCCAGCGGTGAGCGAGCGCGATGTCTTCGAGTACGCGCTGCTGCGCGTGGTGCCGCGGGTGCAGCGCGGCGAGTTCTTCAACGCGGGCGTGGTCGTCTACTGCCGCGCGCGGGGTTTCGTCGCCGCCCGTACCCATCTCGACGAGACCAAGTTGAAGGCCCTGGACCCGACCGCCGACGTGGTCGGTGTACGGGCCGCTCTGCGCGCCGTCGAGGGTGTCTGCCGCGGCGGTACGGACGCGGGCCAGGCGGCCCACGACGACGCGGGCCGCCGCTTCCGCTGGCTGATCGCCCCGCGCTCCACCGTTGTCCAGCCGAGCCCCGTGCACAGCGGCCTCACGAATGACCCGGAAGCCGAGGTCGAACGGCTGCTCGACCTGCTGGTGCGCTGATTCTCCGTCCCCGCGGCGCCGCCCGTGACCACCGTGGCAGCGGCGCCGCCGGGTGTGACATGCGCCCCTGCGGCCGTGGGCCGTTGACACCGGGTGCCAGGGCTTCTAGCGTCTCGTCTGCTGAAGGTACTAAGCGGTTGCTCAGTTATCGGGGAGGTTCCGTGCACGCGAAGGTTTCGTGCCGGGAGCGCCCCGACGTCCGCTGAGCCGCGATCCAAGGGCGAGGAGAACCAAGCATGTCCACCACCGAGCAGCGCGTTGCCATCGTGACCGGAGCGGCGCGGGGCATTGGCGCCGCCACCGCGGTACGCCTGGCGGCCGAGGGCCGCGCGGTCGCCGTACTCGACCTCGACGAGGCGGCCTGCAAGGACACCGTCGAGAAGATCGCCGCCGCCGGGGGGACCGCACTCGCCGTCGGCTGCGATGTGTCGGACAGCGCCCAGGTGGAAGCCGCGGTCGCGCGGGTCGCCGCCGAGCTCGGCGCCCCGACGATCCTCGTCAACAACGCGGGCGTGCTCCGCGACAACCTGCTCTTCAAGATGACCGAGTCCGACTGGGACACCGTGATGAACGTGCACCTCAAGGGCGCGTTCCTGATGGCCAAGGCCGTCCAGAAGCACATGGTGGACGCCAAGTTCGGCCGTATCGTCTCGCTCTCCTCGTCCTCGGCGCTCGGCAACCGCGGCCAGGCCAACTACTCCGCCGTCAAGGCCGGGCTGCAGGGCTTCACCAAGACCCTCGCCAAGGAGCTCGGCAAGTTCGGCATCACCGCCAACGCCGTCGCCCCCGGCTTCATCGTCACCGAGATGACCGCGCAGACCGCGGCCCGGATCGGCATGGGCTTCGAGGAGTTCCAGGCCGCCGCCGCCACCCAGATCCCGGTGCAGCGCGTCGGCCGGCCCGAGGACATCGCCAACGCCATCGCCTTCTTCACGGGCGACGAGGCCGGCTTCGTCTCCGGCCAGGTCATGTACGTCGCCGGCGGACCGCTCAACTGACCCGAAGGGTTATGGACATCATGACTGTGCAGGACAGCGGGAAGGTCGCGCTGATCACGGGCGCGAGCCGGGGCATCGGCTACGGCATCGCCGAGGCGCTCGTGGCCCGCGGCGACCGGGTGTGCATCACCGGGCGCGGTGAGGACGCTCTCAAGGAGGCCGTCGAGCGGCTCGGCTCCGACCGGGCGATCGGTGTGGCGGGCAAGGCGCACGACGAGGCGCACCGGGCGGCGGCGGTCGAGCGCACCATGGAGGCGTTCGGCCGGGTCGACTTCCTGGTCAACAACGCCGGTACGAATCCGGTCTTCGGCCCGATCGCGGAGCTCGACCTCGACGTCGCCCGCAAGGTCTTCGAGACGAATGTGATCTCGGCGCTCGGTTTCGCCCAGCAGACCTGGAAGGCCTGGCAGAAGGAGAACGGCGGGGCGATCGTCAACATCGCCTCGATCGCCGGAATCTCCGCCTCGCCGTTCGTCGGCGCGTACGGCATGAGCAAGGCCGCCATGGTCAACCTGACCCTCCAGCTGGCGCACGAGTTCGCACCGGTCGTCCGGGTCAACGCGATCGCCCCCGCGGTGGTGAAGACGAAGTTCGCCCGGGCGCTGTACGAGGGCCGTGAGGCCGAGGCCGCCGCGGCCTATCCGCTCGGCCGGCTGGGAGTCCCCGAGGACATCGGCGGCGCCGCCGCGTTCCTCACGTCGAACCAGAGCGACTGGATCACGGGACAGACCCTGGTGGTCGACGGCGGGATCTTCCTCAATGCGGGCGTGGGCTGAGAACAGCCTGAGCGGGTTTGGGCCTTATTGGCTCAAGTGCCCTGTCGGGCCTGTGGATTGACCCGACGGGGCACTGCGGTATGGTCTGCCGACCCATGGCTGATCGAGGAGCGTTCACGTGTTCTACCGGGCCAGTTTGCAGGCCGCTGCAGTCCTTGCTTCCCTTTCCCTGCTGGCCGGCTGCGGATTTCTTTCCGACAGCGGCTCGAATGTGGAGCAGAAGATAGTCGTCGGTACGACCAGTGAGCCCTCCACCCTCGATCCGGCGGCGGCGTGGGACAACTCCTGGGAATTGATGCGGAATGTCTTCCAGACCCTGGTGAGTTTCCCCACCGGCAGCACCAGCCCCGAGCCCGATGCCGCGGAATGGTGCAAGTTCACCGACACGACCAGCACGGCCTATCGGTGCAAACTCCGCAAGGGCCTGAAGTTCTCCAATGGCGACAAACTCGACGCCGAGGCCGTGAAGTACTCCATCGACCGGATCTCGGCCATCAAAGTCAAGGGCGGCCCCGCGGGCATGCTCGGCTCGCTGGACCGGGTCGAGACCAAGGGTGACGACATGGTCGTCTTCCATCTCAACAAGCCCGACGCCACGTTCCCCTTCATTCTCGCCACGCCCGCGATGTCGATGGTGGCGCCCGGCGACTATGCGAAGCACAAGATCCGCAACGACGGGGAGGTCACCGGATCCGGCCCCTACCTCCTGGATGTGTACAAGCCGGGGAACCGGGCCGAACTGGTGAAGAACCCGGACTACAAGGGCTTCGCCAACCGTAAGAACGACGCTGTGACCATCCGTTACTTCAAGGAATCCGCCCCCGTGGTCAGCGCGTTGAAGAAGAACGAGATAGACGCGATCTACCGCGGCCTCACCGCCGAGGAGGTCGTCAATCTGGAAGACAACACGGACAAGAACAGCGATCTGCAGATTGTGGAGACCACCGGCGCGGACATCCGGTTCCTGGTCTTCAACCCCAAGGATCCGGCCGCCGGGAACGTGGCCGTACGGCGGGCCATCGCCCAGCTGGTGGACCGTGACGCCCTGGTCGCCAAGGTCTACCAGGGCACGGCCGAGCCGCTGTACTCCACGGTCCCCAAGGGCATCGCCGGACACACCACCAGCTTCTTCGACGTCTACGGCGACCCCGATGAGGACCAGGCGAAGCAGATCCTCACCAGGGCGGGCATCACCAAACCTGTCGCCATGACGTTCTGGTTCACGACCGACCGGTACGGCTCCTCCACGGTCCCCGAATTCGACGAGCTGAAGCGTCAGCTGGAAGCCTCCGGACTGTTCCGGATCACGCTGAAGAGCACGCCTTCCTGGAAGGAGTTCCAGGAGGGATTCACCAAGGGCCAGTACCCCGCCTTCGGCCGCGGCTGGTTCCCGGACTTCCCGGACCCGGACAACTTCATCGCCCCCTTCGTGGGCAAGGACAGCATCACCGGGATGCCCTACATGAAGCGTGAGATCACGGACCAGGTGCTGCCCCAGACCCGCGAGGAGAGCGACCGGGGCGCGGTCGGTAAGCAGTTCGAACGGGCCCAGCGGATCATGGTCGACGACGTACGGCTGCTGCCGCTGTGGCAGGGCAAGCTGTACGTCGCGTCGGGCGAGGACATCGGCGGCGGCGAGCGCGCCCTGGACCCGCAGACGGTCATGCAGATGTGGGAGCTGTACCGCAAGGCCAGCTGGTAGGCCCTGGCCGGGCTCGCGAGGTCCGTTGTCAGTGGCCCCCGGTAGGTTCTCGGGTGAAGAACGTATTACCTACCGGAGGTTGTTGACGTGACCGACACCGACCTGCTGCCCGAGTCCTGGCGCGGCGTCCTCGGCGAAGAGCTGCAGAAGCCCTACTTCAAGGAGCTCACCGAGTTCGTCGAGGAGGAGCGGGCCAAGGGGCCGGTCTATCCGCCGCGCGACCAGGTGTTCGCCGCCCTGGAGGCCACGCCCTACGACAAGGTGAAGGTCCTCGTCCTGGGCCAGGACCCGTACCACGGAGAGGGACAGGGACACGGCCTGTGCTTCTCCGTGCGGCCGGGTGTGAAGACGCCGCCCTCCCTGCGGAACATCTACAAGGAGATGAACGACGAGCTCGGTCTGCCCGTCCCGGACAACGGGTATCTGATGCCGTGGGCCCAGCAGGGCGTCCTGCTGCTCAACGCCGTGCTGACGGTGCGCGCGGGCGAGGCCAACTCGCACAAGGGCAAGGGCTGGGAGAAGTTCACCGACGCGGTGATCCGCGCGGTCGCCTCGCGGCCCGATCCGGCGGTCTTCGTGCTCTGGGGCAACTACGCCCAGAAGAAGCTCCCGCTGATCGACGAGGAGCGCCACGCGGTGGTGAAGGGCGCGCACCCTTCACCGCTCTCCGCCAAGAAGTTCTTCGGCTCCCGTCCGTTCACACAGATCAACGAGGCGGTGGCGGCGCAGGGGCACGAGGCCATCGACTGGCGTATTCCCGACCTGGGCTGACGCCGCGGTCCGGGCCGGGGCCGGTGGCGGGCGCCCGGTGGACAGGCCCGGACGCCCGCCCGAGCCTCAGCGGGATTGGCCGCGGCTGCGGCTAGCGTCGATCGGGAACGGTCGGTCGGGAACGAGTGGACAGGGACAGGGAGGCCGCAGTGACGGAGCAGCGGGAGGCGTCGAAGGACGCCGTCATGACCAGGATCGGCCAGGCCATCATGCTCCTGCACGGCGGTGACCGGGAGGAGGCCCGCAATCGCTTCGGCGACCTCTGGTCGGAGATCGGCGCGGACGGTGACGCCCTGCACCGGTGCACCCTCGCCCACTACATGGCCGACACCCAGGACGACCCCGGTGATGAACTGGCCTGGGACCTACGGGCGTTGACCGCGGCTGACAGCTTGACCGACGAGCGGGCGACGCAGCACTCCGACGCGCTCGCGGTGCGGGCGTTCTATCCCTCGCTCCATCTCAATCTCGCGGCGGACTATGTGAAGCTCCAGCGTCCCGAGGCGGCCCGGATCCACCTTGACCGCGCGCACGCCGCCTCCGGCGTGCTCGCGGAGGACGGGTCGGACGACGGCTACGGGGGAGGGGTCCGGGCGGCGATCGTGCGGCTGGAGCTGAGGCTGCGGGAGATGTGAGCGGTGGGCCGGCCGTGGCGGCCGGGCCACCGCTCACTCTCCCGGCACCGGGAGAGTGGCGTTCCGGTATCGGACCGGCTTGTGTCTGCCGTGCCGGGTTCAGTCGTTGCTTTGCCGGTGCCGGACGACCGCTTGTGTCTGCCGCGCCGGGTTCAGTGGCCGTAGGTGTTCTCGCAGATCCGGGACTGCGGGCTGCCCGCCGGCCAGTGTCCGTACCCCCGTCCCAGTGCGCAGATGTCCGTTCCGGTGACGGGGGCCGGCGGGGCCGGGACGGTGGCGGTCACGGCGGGCGGGGCGTGACGCGGCCGGGGCTGGACCGCCCCGGGATGGTTCCATTGCCGCGGTGCGCGGGCCGCGGCGCGGCCGGTGTCCGGCGGTGCGCCCGCCGGGGTGGACGCGGCGGCGGACGGCGCGGGGAGCGGTACGGCTTCCAGACTGTCGTGGACCGGTGGCCGCGCGATCTGCGGCGCCAGGTACCGGGCGGGGCTGCTGTTCCGGGGCCGTGGCGGAACATCCGGCTGCGGGGTCACGGACACACAGCCGGACAGCGTCGTGACCGCCACGCCGACCAGGAGCTTCGCGGTGATTCTGGTTCGTTGCACCTGATCAACTCTGCTGTGCGGAAATGGCTTTCAGTGAGCCGGGAAGCCGGAATTGGCCCGCACGAGTGACGCCGGTCAGCGCAACGCCCCAGCGGATCCCAGCATCCCGCGCAGCAGTTCGGTGAAGCCGGTACGCAGTTCCTCCTCCGTCGGTACGGAGCGGTGGTACGACCCCGCGGCGCACGAGAACATCAGCCCCTCGCACCAGGCCACCAGGGACAGGGTGTGCCGCTCGGACTCGGCCGATCCGGCCGCCGTCATCAGCGCCATCAGCGGTTCGCGGAACTGCCGGCCCGTCGCGTCGAAGAACTCCCGCAGCTCGGGGCGGCGGGTGGCCTCCAGGGCGAGCTCGTAGCGGCAGACGAGCAGTTCGGGACGGCGGGTGAGATACCGGTGCAGGGCCGGCGCGAGACCGGCGGCCAGCGCCTCCGGGCCGTGTGCCTGCGCGGCGTCCGGAACCGGAAGTTCACCCGGGGCGAGCACCCGTGCCTCGAGATCCGCCAGCCGTCGCACCGTCGCCTCCAGCAGGGACTGCCGGGTGCGTGCGCAATTGGACGTCGACCCCTGGGGGAGCCCGGCGCGCTTGTCCCCCGCGCGTGGGTCAGCCCGCGCATTCCGCGTTCGGCGAGGAGCGCGAGGGCGGCATCGGTAATGAGATCGGCCCGGGAGGTGCCGGTGGTGCGTGTGACCATGGGGCCAACCTATTTGCGGTACTACGCCCGTAATGCGGTGAATAGGTCACTACGGGTGTAGTTTCGAGGATTCGAGGAGGAGCGATGGACCATCCCCACGCCGTCGTCATCGGCAGCGGAATCGGAGGCCTCACCACGGCGGTGGCCCTGCACAGGAGCGGTTGGCGGGTCACCGTTCTTTAGCGCGCCGCTTCCCTGGAACCCGTCGGCGCCGGTATCGCCCTGACCCCCAACTCCCAGCGCGCCCTGGACGTCATCGGTCTCGGCGACGAGATCAGGTCCCTCGCCGCCTGGCAGGGCGCGGGCGGCATGCGCACCCCGGGCGGCCGCCGGCTCTCCCGTACGAACAGCGCCGCCGCGACCGAGCGGTTCGGCGGCCCGATCGTCCTGCTGCACCGGGCCACCTTCGTCGACCGCCTCGTGGCCCGGCTCCCCGACTCCACCGTCCGCACCGGTGCCGCCGCGGAACTGCTGGACCCGGGCGTCGTGGGCGGTGCGCGTGCCGTGGTGCGGACGATGTCCGGGACCATCGAAGCCGATCTCGTGATCGGTGCCGACGGCATCAGGTCCGGCGTACGCGGCGTCCTCTTCCCGGCCCACCCCGGGCCCTCGTACGCCGGATTCACCACCTGGCGCCTCGTCGTCCCCGCGTGCGGGCGGCCCTTCGCCCCGCACGAGACCTGGGGGCGCGGCGCGCTCTGGGGCACGCAGCCGCTCAAGGACGGCCGGATCTACGCCTACGCGGCCGCCGTCGCCCCCGTCGGAACTCATGCCGCCGACGACGAGAAGGCGGAGCTGATGCGCCGGTTCGGCAGCTGGCACGACCCGATTCCCTCCGTCATCGCCGCCGCCGAGCCCGGCCAGGTGCTCCGTAACGACGTGCACCACCTGAACGACCCCCTGCCCTCCTTCCACCGGGGCCGCACCGTCCTCGTCGGCGACTCCGCGCATGCCATGGCCCCCAGCCTCGGCCAGGGCGGCAACCAGGCGGTCGAGGACGCCATCGTGCTCGCCCACCACGTGACGCCGGACCGGGACCTCGGCGCGGGCCTGGCCGCGTACACCGCCGACCGGCTGCCCCGCACAACGGCCATCGTCCGCCAGGCGGCAAAGGCCTCCCGGCTGATGCGCCGGACCGGCGCCCCGGCCGTATTGCTGCGCGACGCCCTGATTGCCGTCGTCTCGCGGCTCGGGCCCGCTCTCGTCCTGCGCACCTTCGACGACATCGCGGACTGGCGGCCGCCGGGGCACCCGTATGCTGCCCGGACGAAGGACGCGCACCGGCCACCGCGGTAGACATCGGCTCGAACAGCCCGACGGGCACCCTCACCCGGTGAACTCCGCGCCGGCCGGCGCCGAATCAGTGAGAGGGAGACCCCCGTGAAGGTCGGCTGCATCGGGCTCGGCGACATCGCGCAGAAGGCGTATCTGCCGGTTCTGACCACCCTGCCCGGGGTCGAACTGCATCTGCAGACCCGCACCCCCGCCACCCTGACGGCGGTCGCCGAGGCCCACCGGATCCCGTCCGGACAGTGCCACACCGACCTCGGATCGCTGCTCTCCGAGGGCCTGGACGCCGCGTTCGTCCACGCGCCCACCGCCGTACATCCGGAGATCGTGGGGCGGCTGCTGGACGCGGGCGTCGCCACCTACGTCGACAAGCCGCTGGCCTATGAACTCGCCGATTCCGCGAGGCTGGTGAGCCTGGCCGAGGAGCGCGGGGCGAGCCTCGCCGTCGGATTCAACCGCAGGCTCGCGCCCGGATACGCGCAGTGCGCCGAGCACCCGCGCGAGCTGATCCTCATGCAGAAGAACCGGGTCGGCCTGCCCGAGGAACCACGCACCATGGTGCTCGACGACTTCATCCATGTCGTCGACACCCTGCGCTTCCTCGCCCCGGGGCCGATCGAGCACACCGTCGTACAGGCCAGGATCCGTGACGGTCTGATGCACCACGTCGTGCTGCAGCTGTCCGGTGACGGATTCACCGCGATCGGCCTGATGAACCGGCTCAGCGGCTCGGCCGAGGAACGGCTGGAGGTCTCCGGCCAGGACTCCAAGCGCGAGGTCGTGAACCTCGCCGAGGTGATCGATCACAAGGGCCAGCCGAGCGTACGCCGGCGCGGCGACTGGGTTCCGGTGGCCCGTCAGCGCGGCATCGAGCAGAGCGTGCTGTCGTTCCTGGACGCCGTACGGGCAGGAAAGGTACTGAGCGCCAGGGACGCCCTGCAGACGCACGAGCTGTGCGAGCGCGTCCTGCGCGACCTGGACTGCGCCTAGGCAGGAGGGTGCTGAAGGTCGGGCCCGGCCAGGACCTTCAGCACTCTCCTGGGCTTTGTGCTCCGGGATGCGTCGGGACCCGCTCCGGTGCAGGCTGAGGAAATGGACCACCGGCCCGTGGAGGTGACCTCGTGAGGCCCCACGACGAGCCAAAGGGCTGGGGAGCCCTCCAGCCGCCGCCCGGCTACTACTCGGCCGACGGGCGACCGCCCGACGCCATGCAGCGCGGTCTGATCCTCGACTGGGCGGTCAATCAGCGGATCGCGAGCGGCTGGCGTGTGGAGTCGCGGTCCGAGACACAGGTCGTCATGGTCCGGGGCCGGCCGCTCAACCATGTGCTGCACGCCCTCCTGATGGTGTTCACCTGCTTTCTCTGGGGCGCGGTGTGGCTGGTGCTGGCCGTGATCAACAAGGTCGAGCGGGTCTCGCTCACCGTCGACGCCCAGGGGCACATCATCTCCGTGAACGGCCCGGGATAGTCGGGCGGCCGCCCCCCTCCCCACCCGGGCTCACACCGCGGGCCCGTCGCGTGAGCCGACCACCGGAGCCTCCGCATCCCTCGCACCGCCCGGCCCGCCCCCGTCCCGCCTCCTGAGCATCCGCACGCCCTCGCACGCGAAGAACACGGCCAGCACCGCCCACGCCCCGTGCACCGGCCAGTCGCCCAGCCGCACATAGAGGGTGGTACCGGACGCCAGCGGTACGTCGAACACCGCGGCCCCACTCGTATGTGTACCGAGCGGGGCACCGATCCGAGCGCCCTGCGGGCCGTACACCGCACTGACGCCGGTGAGCGTGGCATGCACCATCGGGCGGCCGTTCTCGGCGGCCCGCAGCGCCCCGAGCGAGGCGTGCTGTTCGGGAGCCCAGCTGTGCTGGAACGTCGCGGTCGAGGACTGGGCGATCAGGATTTGCGTGCCGTCCCGGGTCAGCCGCCGGCTCATGTCCGGGAACGCGGACTCGAAGCAGATCAGCGGCCCGACACGCAGCCCCTTCCCGCCATCGGCTCCGGGGATCCACATCGTGACCGGGTGGGTGCCGCGCAGCCGGTCCTGGCCCGCCGCCTTGCCCACGGACGTGGCCCACCCGAGCACCGAACGGGCCGGGACGTACTCCCCGAACGGCACCAGGCGCATCTTGTCGTACCGCTCTCCCGTCAGCCCGTGCGGACCCACCAGCACCGCGGACTTGAAGATCCCCGTCCGACCCGATGCGTCGGTCTGCCGGGCGTCCATGTTGACCAGCACATCCGCGCCCACCCGACGCGACAGGGCCGCGATCCGGGCGGTGATGTCCGGGTGTTGGGAGAGATCCACCCCGACACTGCTCTCGCCCCACACCACCAGATCGAGACCGCGTCCCGCCAGCGATCCGGTCAGCCGCTCACTGACGGCGAGCCGTCGCTCGACGCTGTGGGGACCCGCGAGCACACCCGGCTGCACGACGGCGACCCTGGCCACGCCCGACGGCTCCGGCCGCGGCGCCCACCGGACCATCGCCCCCACCGCCAGGGCGCACGTCACGACGGAGACGGCGGCGACCGTCCGGGCGGCCGCGCTCACGAACAGCAGGACGACGACGGTGTTCACAGCGACCACGAGAAGACTCACCAGCCACACCCCGCCGACCGATGCCACACGGAGCGCCGGAGCCACCTCCCACTGGCTTGCGCCGAGCAGCCCCCAGGGACCGCCGAGCCCCTCCCAGGAGCGGGCCAGCTCGATCATCAGCCAGCCGCACGGCACCACCACGACCGCGGCCGCCGCGGATGCGACGCGCACCCGCCCGTGCAGAGTCCGGAAGACCAGCAGCCCCCACGGCGCCCACAGCAGACCGAGCAGGGCCGCCAGGATCACGATGAACACATGGAGACTCGGCATCAGCCAGTGATGCACGGCGAGCAGATAGCCCATCCCGCCGAGCCAGCCGTCGAGCGCCGCCCGGCGCCTCGTACCGGCGGACCGGATCAGCAGCAGCCACGGCACCAGAGCGACGTAGGCGAGCCACCACAGGGAAGGGGCGGGGAACGCGAGCGCGGGCAGCGCACCGGCGAGCAGAGCGATGCAGCCGCGCCACCCTCCGGACCGCAGAATCCGCTGCCACCGCTCGGGCCGACCCGCCGGAATCCGCATGCCGCGCCTCCCTGATCAGCAGTGTCGCCCCTGGGCTCCCGTTGCGCAGCTCTTCCCCGGAGCCGGCGAGCGGAAGCACCCGGTGGGCGGGTTCAGCCCGCGACGTGCGAGCCCGCTGTGCCGCGCCACTTCTCGTCGACGGTCACGGTACGGATCCCCCAGCCGCTCCCCGTACGCGACAGGGTGAAGGCGTACCGCCCGCCGGAGACGAAATTCGGCGCGCCCGCCCCCGTCCCGGAACCGCCCTCGCTGCCCGTCGTGCCCTCCAGCCGCATCGGGTTCAGGTAGTCGGCCCGCACCTCGGCGCGGTCGCCCGGGTAGCCGCCCAGATCCTGGATGTCGAGCCGGCGGTTGACGATCAGATGCTGGCGTACGGGGAAGAGCCGCATGGTCTCCGCAAGCCACTGGGCGACCTCGGTGGCGGGCCCTTCGATGCCGCCCGCGCTGCGGTAGTCGGCGCGGCCGTCCGCGGTGAACAGGGCCCGGTAGTCCGCCCATGCGCCGTCGTCCACCGCCCTCGCATAGCCGGTGATCACTGCATCGATGGACAGCTGGTCCATCACGGTCGAGAGATCCACGCGCTGCGTCATCGGGTCAGTGTCCGCCCGCTGGAGTGCGAGGCCAAGGGGGCGTGCACGCACGGGCGGGTCGGCTCCGCTGTCAGCAAGGCACCACGGCCACCGGGCCGAGCGCGTGCGTGAGCGTGGTCTGTGCGACGGGGGAGAGCCCGAGCCCGAGGGACTCACCGCCCTTGCGCCGCCCGATCACGGTCAGCGCCGCGGTCGCCGAGGCCGTGACCAGGGTGCGTGCGGCGGAGCCGCCGACCGGTTCCCTGACGACCTCGACCTGCGGGTACCTCTCCTGCCGGCCCGCGGTGAGTTCGGCGAGGGTGCGCGCGGCCGCGCCCGCCGCCGCGTCCCGGTCGAAGACGGGACCGCCGGACAGCATCGAGGAGAACATCGTCCAGCCGTGCACGATCCGCAGCCGCGCACCCGGCCGGGACGCGGCCGTCGCGAAGGCGAAGTCCAGCACCGCTTCACTGCTCTCGTCGGCGGCCACGCCCGCGACGATGTCGGGGTAGGCCTCCGCCGCCTCCCCCTCGTCCTCTTCCGACGGTCCGCTGTGGATGACGACCACGGGGCACTTGGCCATCGAGGCGGTCGCCAGGCTGTTGGAGCCGAGCATCAGGGACCGGAAACCGCCCAGACCGCGCGAGCCGACAACCACCAGCGACGCGTCGCGGCTGAGCGCGGTGAGCGCTGCCGCGGGGAAGTCCAGCGGTGCGAGCGTCGTCGGGTGCAGATCCGGAGCGATCTCGCACACCCTCCGTACGGACCGGGTGAGCAGCTCCTCCGCCCCGCGCTGCTGCGTCTCCCGGACGGCGGGCCGGGTCGGCGTCCGGGCGTGCACGATCACCAGCGCGAGCCCCCGGCGGACGGCTTCGCGCGCGGCCCAGTCGAGTGCCTCGCTGCTGTGCGACGAGCCGTCGACGGCTGCGATCACGGGACGATCGGCTGTGGTCATGATTCCCTCCAGATTCCAGCGGTACGTGTCCCAGACTGATGCGCGCACGAGCCGTACGGCAGGGCCGTTCGGCCCCTTCTGCCCGGGCCGGCTGCCCGGACCGGCCGACTCGTGTCCGGCCGGGGCATGCCCCGTACGCTACGGGCGGTCGTGGTCCGCCGGACGGCACCGCCGGTACTCCGCGCGGCGTAGGACGACCGCCTCCGCCGGTACGACGTCCGCCGCGGCGGACCGGGGATGCTTCGGGCCACGGAGAACCAGTCCGCAGTGGAGACGGCCGTGCCCGGGCCCGCGAGCGCCGGGCAGCCGCCCCTCATTGCCGAGTGGCGTCGGCTGCGCCCCGTCGAAGCACACTGTTATGTGACGGGAGCGGTGCTCGTCGGCTCCGGGCTGTTCCACCTCGTCGTCCTCGCCGCCGACGACGGTCCCTGGGAGGGCCCGGTGTCCTGGCGCAGGCTTCGGGTTCTCCTTCGGCCTGACGCTCGCCGCGGTGACCTGGGTGTCCTCGTACGTGCGGCTCGGGAACCGGGTCCGGGCCGTGCTGCTCGGGCTGTTCGTCGCAGACTGCGTGCTGGAGGTCGGCGGCATCACGCTGCAGGCGTGGCGCGGCGTACCGTCCCACTTCAACAGGGAGACCCCGTTCGACACCGCGGTCTCCATGTCGCTGGCTGTCGGCGGGGGACTGCTGGTCGGCATCCTCGCCACTCTCGCGATCGCCTCGTTCACCCGGCGCCCGCAGGGGCCCGCCGGTATGGCCCTCGCTCTGGGGCGAGTACCTCGGCAGCCCCAACGAAGAGCTGATCGACCACGTACGAACCCTCGCCTCCCCGCTGCAGGCTCGGCATCCTGAGCAACAGCTTCGTCGATGCCCGGGAACGCGAGGAGAAGGTGTACGGCTTTCGAATCTGGTGGACGACATCGTCTACTCGCACGAGCCGGCATCTGCAAGCCCGAAGCGGGCGCGTTCGAAGTGTCGTGCACCCGGTTGAGGTTCGGCCCGCGGACTGTCCCTTCATCGACGATGTCACGGTCAACGTCACCGCGGCGGAGGCGGCCGGTATGCGGGGGCTCCTGTTCGAGTCCAACGCAGAGACGAATCCAACCGAGTGTCAGGCGGCCCTGTTGTCGCAGTTCTGCGCTGTCATGCCGGTCGGGTTCAACTCGGCTCCCCCGTCGTGCGGGCGGCGTCCAACGCCGGGGCGATCACGGCGAAGGCCCGGTCGATCAGTTCGGCGGGGTCCTCGGCACCGTCGCTTCCGCTCCACCGTTGCAGCACGGCGTCGAAGGCGGTCAGGGCCATCCCGGCGGCCAGCTGTGGGTACAGATCGGCGTCGGGGTCGAGCCCCAGGCGGCGCGCCAACTCCACTGTCAGGTCGTCGCGCCACCGCGCCTGGCGTTCCAGGAAGCGTGCGAGCAGGGCGGGGGTACGCAGAATCAGCTGCACCACGCGTAGTGCCCTGTCGGAGTGGTCGGCGCAGGCAGTGACGGGGACCGAGACGGCGTGCAGCAGTGCCACGGAGGGCCGCTCCTCGATGGGGCGGGCCGCCAACTCTGCGCGAATTCCGGTGCCCATGTCGGCCAGGAATCGGACGACCACGTCCTCCTTCGACGCGAAGTACCGGAAGAACGTTCGCTTGGACACGCCGGCGCTGGTCACGATCTCGTCGATGGTGACTACGTCGAACCCCTTCAGCGCCAGAAGTTGCAGCGCTGCTTCCGTCAGCTCGTTCGAGACGAGCTGACGCTTGCGCTGGGCCATGGTCACTTCAGGACGGGAACTCACCGAACCATGGTAATGCCATGCCCCGCATGGCACTCGGTAGCGTATTGACACTTGATGCCACTAGAGGCAGCCTATGCCGCATGACACAGCAGCAGCGCTGGACTCCCGAGCAGATCCCGGACCAGACGAAGCGGGTGTTCGTCGTCACCGGAGCCAACAGCGGTCTCGGCCTGGCGACCACCCGGGCGCTCGTCCGCCAGGGTGGGCACGTGATCCTCGCGGTACGCGACGAGGGAAAGGGTCACCGGGCGGTCGCAGAGATCGCCGCAGAGCAGCCGGGCGCCGGCCTCGAGGTGCGCCACCTCGACCTGGCCGATCTCGACTCGGTCCGAGCCTTCGCCGACCAGTTGCACACCGATCATCCGCGGCTCGACGTGCTCGTCAACAACGCCGGCGTGATGGCGCCGCCTCGATCACTCAGCGCGCAGGGCCACGAGTTGCAGTTCGCCTGCAACCACCTCGGCCACTTCGCGCTCACCGGGTTGCTGCTCGACCTGCTGACCGTCGGGCGCGACCCCCGCGTGGTCACGGTGAGTTCGATCAACCACCGGCAGGGGCGTATCCACTTCGATGACCTCGCCGGTGAGCGCAGGTACAAACCCATGGCCTTCTACAACCAGTCGAAGCTCGCCAATGCCGTCTTCGGACAGGAACTCCACCGGCGGCTGACCGAGGCCGGCAGCCCCGTGCGCAGCTTGCTGGCCCATCCCGGCTATACCGCCACCAACCTGCAGAGGAGTGCACCGATCGCCCTGTGGCGGGTGGTATTCGGCCGCATCGGCAACCCGCTGTTCGCCCAGACCCCGGCCCATGGCGCGTTGCCACAGTTGTACGCGGCGACCGACCCGAATGTGGAGGGCGGCCAGTTCATCGGGCCAGACGGCCCGGCCGAGCTGCGCGGCGGACCGACGCGGGTGCAGTTGTCCCCCGCAGCGGCCGATGCCGGGACCGGCCGCCGTCTGTGGGAGTTGTCGGAACAATTGACCGACGTGCGGTTCGTGTTTCCGACTCCTGTCTAGGCCGTGATCCACGGGTGGCGGTCTGTGGTCCCGGGCGCGCGCCCCCGAGCTACCAAGAGGCCCCCTTCCTGCCCGCATCGCAGAGAGCAATGAATGCGGCCTGTCAGGACTAATCACCTGAATCGCTCAATACTGGATTCATGGCACAGAAGATGTCTCGACCCCACGCGCCGCCCACCCTCTCCGTCAAGGGCCAGGACGTACGCATACGCACCATCGGGATCGTGGTGCTGACGGGAGTTGCGATCTGGTTCATCGCCGCGAACACCAAATCGGTCGGCATTCGCCTGTGGGTCCCCACCGTCACCCTGCCGCTCTGGGCGGTACTGACCGTGACCCTGCTTGTCGGGCTGCTCATGGGCGGGTTGATGGCCCACCGCCGTGCGAAGCGCTGAGCCCACGGACGGGAAGCCGACCCGGGGGCTCGCGGCTATGTGCACGTACGTGCCGACCTGCGAGCCCGGCGTGTTCCGATAAGGAAGGACCTACCCCGCCGACTCGCCCGCGTGCGGGCTCAGAACCCCGGCGCCGACCAGGATGAAGAGCAGAATGCCCAGCAGCACGCGGTAGATGACGAACGGCATGAAGCTCTTGGTCGTGATGAACTTCATGAACCACGCGATGACGGCGTACCCCACGCCGAACGCGATGAACGTCGCGAAGATCGTCGGCCCCCACGACACATGTCCCTCACCCGCGTCCTTCAGCTCGAAGACACCCGAGGCCAGCACCGCCGGGATCGCCAGCAGGAAGGAGTAGCGGGCCGCCGCCTCGCGGGTGTACCCCATCAGCAGACCGCCGCTGATGGTGGCGCCGGAGCGGGAGACACCCGGGATCAGGGCCATGGCCTGGCAGAAACCGAAGATCAGGCCGTCCTTGACGCCGAGTTCCTTGAGCGTCTTGCGCTCCTTGCTGGCCCGGTGCCTGCCCCCCGCCTCGTCACGGGCGGCGAGGCGGTCGGCGATGCCGAGGACGATGCCCATGACGATCAGCGTGGTGGCAATCAGCCGAAGATCGCGGAAGGGCCCCTCGATCTGGTCCTTGAACGTCACACCGAGCACGCCGATGGGGATGGAGCCGACGATGACCAGCCAGCCCATCTGGGCGTCGTGGTCGCCGCGCATCGACCGGTCCATCAGCGAGCGGAACCAGGCCGAGACGATCCGGACGATGTCCTTGCGGAAGTAGATGAGGACGGCCGCCTCCGTGCCGATCTGGGTGATGGCGGTGAACGCCGCACCCGGGTCGTGCCAGCCGGCGAACGCGGCGGTCAGCCGCAGATGCGCGCTGGAGGAGATCGGCAGGAACTCGGTCAGTCCCTGAACGAGGCCCAGGACGAACGATTCGAACCAGCTCATGGGGCTTTGGCCATCCCGGAGGTGATCGTGCATCGGCCGACGGGCATGGGTGCCGTCGGCCATGTGCGGATTTGCGGTCGAATGAGGGCAGGGCCGTGCCGCGCCCGGAGATCTTCGGTCGGTCGCGGGCAGGGTATCGCCCTCAGATGAACAGCTTTACGCGTACCCCGTGCCGCCCCGGCTGCCCGCTCCGGCTCGTACCGGCTCACTCGGCGGCGAGGCGGTGGCGCTTGCGCCAGGCGACGACGGCCGCGCCGAGCCCCGTCAGCACGATGAAGCCCATCGCCGCCAGGAACGCGGGCGATGTCGGTGACGAGGCCTCGCTGCCCGCGACGACATACGCGGCGGTGTTCGGGACCGAGCCGAGCCCGGTGGCGGCCAGGAACGGCGGATACCCCATGCGCGAGACCGCCGCGCAGTAGTTGGCCGCCGCGAACGGGACACCGGGGAACAGCCGCAGCGCCAGCATCGAGCGGAAACCGTGCCGGCTCAGCTGACCGTCCGCCGCCCTGAGCCAGCGCCCGCGCAGCAGCGTACGGAGCGCGTCCTGCCCGAGCACCCTGCCCAGCCCGAACGAGATGCCCGCGCCGAGAACCGTGCCCGCCAGCGCCGCGGCCAGACCCGCCTGCGAACCGAAGAGCGCGCCCGCGGCGACATTGAGCAGGGGCCGCGGTACGAAGGCCACGGTGCACGCGCCGTACGCGACACCGAACAGCACGACCGCGGCGGTGCCCCCGCTCAGCCGGCCGGGCCAGTCGGCGGCGAGCAGCCGCTGGGGTTCGAGGAGCAGCATCGCCGCCGCGGCGGCCAGCAGCACCACCACGAGCAGCGAGAACCGGGACCAGGGCGACAGCAGCGCCCTCGTGCAGCGCGCGGCGAGACCGGTGGCGGGCCGGGCGGCGGGGACGGGGTCGAGCATGCGGGGAGACTAACCGACGCCCGTGGGTGATCGCCGCAACGCGAACGGTACGGGCGGCCCGTACCACTCCCGGAGCCCTGCGGAACGTCGTGCCTCCGACGGCGGCCGGATGCCGAACTCCCGTATCCCGCCCGCGATGTCCGCCGGAAAAGCGTTGGACGCCGCCACATCCCTCGGCCATGATCGGACCCATGTTCCGGTACGCCTTTCCCGCAGCGAGGTCCGCAGTCGCGGACGCGCCGAAGGCTGCCGTGAACTCCGTCATCGCAGCGGCATTTGTCGCAGCGGCAGCATTCACCGCTGCCGCGGCGCCCATCGGCGGCGCCCGAAGCTGACCCTCCCCCGACAGTCCGGCGGACCCCGTAAGGGGAGGGTCGGCGGGGCCCTGGGGTCTTCTCTCTCAGCTTCGAATTCCAAGGAATGAGCCATGCCCAAGACGGCATACGTGCGCACCAAGCCGCACCTCAACATCGGCACCATGGGCCACGTCGACCATGGCAAGACCACCCTGACCGCCGCCATCACCAAGGTCCTCAGCGACCGCGGAACCGGCACGTACGTCCCGTTCGACCGGATCGACCGGGCGCCGGAGGAGACGCAGCGCGGCATCACCATCAACATCGCGCACGTCGAGTACGAGACCGACACCCGTCACTACGCCCATGTCGACATGCCGGGCCACGCCGACTACATCAAGAACATGGTCACCGGCGCCGCCCAGCTCGACGGGGCGATCCTCGTCGTCTCCGCGCTCGACGGGATCATGCCGCAGACCGCCGAGCACGTCCTGCTCGCCCGGCAGGTGGGCGTCGACCACATCGTCGTGGCCCTCAACAAGGCCGACGCGGGCGACTCCGAGCTGACCGACCTGGTCGAGCTGGAGGTCCGCGAGCTGCTCTCCGCGCACGGCTACGGCGGTGACTCCGTCCCCGTGGTACGCGTGTCGGGCCTGAAGGCCTTGGAGGGCGACCCGCGCTGGACCGCGGCCGTCGAGGCACTGCTGGACGCCGTCGACACGTACGTGCCGATGCCGGTCCGCTACACCGACGCGCCGTTCCTGCTGTCGGTGGAGAACGTCCTGACCATCACCGGCCGGGGCACCGTCGTCACCGGAGCCGTCGAGCGCGGCACCGTGCGGGTCGGCGACCGGGTGTCGGTGCTGGGTCCGGACATCGAGACGGTCGTCACCGGTCTGGAGACCTTCGGGAAGCCGATGGAGTCCGCCGAGGCCGGCGACAACGTGGCGCTGCTGCTGCGCGGCGTGGAGCGCGACCGGGTCCGCCGCGGCCATGTGGTCGCGGCGCCCGGCAGCGTGACGCCGAGCCGCCGCTTCACCGCGCAGGTGTACGTCCTGTCGGCGCGGGAGGGCGGCCGGACCACGCCGGTCACCACCGGCTACCGGCCGCAGTTCTACATCCGCACCGCGGACGTCGTCGGAGACGTCGACCTCGGTGCGGTGGCGGTGGCGCGCCCCGGCGACACGGTCGACCTGACCGTCGAACTGGGCCGTGACGTCCCGCTGGAGACCGGACTCGGCTTCGCGATCCGCGAGGGCGGCCGCACCGTCGGCGCGGGCACCGTCACCGGACTGCTCTGACGCGTGCCGCACCAAGGGCCCGCCTCCCGTACCCCACGGGAGGCGGGCCCGATGCCTTGCGCAAGACTGACGGCATGACGGAAACAGCACTGGTGCTCGGTGCCGGCGGCGTCACCGGCAGCGTCTGGGAAACGGGAATTCTCTACGGACTCGCGCAGGCGGGCGTGGACCTCACCGGCGCCGACCTGATCATCGGCAGCTCGGCGGGCGCAGTGGTCGGCGCGCAGCTGGCCTCAGGGCTGCTCGGCCTTCCGGAACTGTACGAACTCCAGCTCGCCGATCCGCAGGACACGACCGGCGGCAAGCTCGGCGCGCTCACACTCCTGCGCTACGCGGGGGCCGTACTGACCGCCCGTACCCCCGAGGCATACGGCCGGAAGCTGGCCGGGATCGCGCAGGGCGCCCGCCTCGGCGTCACCGCGGAAGAGCGGCGCGCGGCGATCGCCGAACGCCTCCCGACGACCGACTGGCCCGAGCGGCCCCTGCGCGTCACCGCGGTCGACGCGACCACCGGTGAACTCCACACGTTCGACAAGGACAGCGAGGTGCCCCTCGTCGACGCCGTCACCGCGAGCTGCGCCGTCCCGGCCGTCTGGCCGGTCGCCACCGTCGGGGGACGGCCCTGGATCGACGGCGGGGTGCACTCCCCGGCCAACGCCCATCTTGCCGCGGGCTACGGACGCGTCGTCGTCATCGCACCGACGGCCAGTGGCAACAAGGCCATCGCCTCGCCGCGCTCACAGGCGGCCGAACTCGCCGCGAAGGGCGCCCGTGTCGAGGTCATCACCCCCGACGCGGCGGCGAAGAAGGCGTTCGGCCACAACCCCCTCGACCCGGGCCACCGGGCCGCGGCGGCCCGCGCCGGGCTCGCCCAGGCGGCGGCGCACACCGAAGCCGTCGCCGCGGTCGTGAACAGCTGATCCGGCACCCCACAATGGGGGAGTGAACGAGTCGATACCTGTCATCCGGGACGTGGACCAGGGCACCGCCAGACTCCTGCCCGACGTGGACCGGGACCGGGCCTGGCTGCTCACCGTCGACGGCGCGCCCCAGTCGTACGTCGACCTCGACGCGCCGGACCACCTCGAATTCGAGTACGCGCGACGGCTCGCCCACGTCGTGGACTGCGCGGCGGCACCGGGCGCACCGCTGGACGTACTCCACCTCGGCGGCGGTGCGCTCACCCTGCCCCGCTACATCGCCGCGGCCAGGCCCGGCTCCCGCCAGGATGTCGCCGAGGCCGACCTCGGGCTCCTCGCCCTGGTCGCCGAGCACCTGCCGGTCCCCGAAGGGAGCGGGATCACCGTGCACGGCACGGACGCCCGCAGCCGGCTGGAACAGACCCGGCCCGGCTCCGTGGACCTCCTGATCGCGGACGTCTTCGGTGGCTCACGGGTGCCCGCCCACCTCACCACCGTCGAGTACGCGCAGGCCGCCCGACGGGCGCTGCGCGACGGCGGGATCTACGCCGCCAACCTCGCCGACGGCGCCCCCTTCGGGTTCCTCCGCTCCCAACTGGCCACCTTCGCGGCCGTCTTCGAGGAGCTCGCGCTGATCGCCGAACCCGCGGTGCTGCGCGGCCGGCGCTTCGGCAACGTCATCGTCGTCGCGTCCCTGCTCCCCGTCGACACCGCGACACTGACCCGTCGCTGCGCCGCCGACGCCTTCCCCGCCAGGGTCGAGTACGGCCCCGCGCTGGACCGGTTCGCCGGAGCCGCCCGGCCGGTCGGGGACAGCGAGGCGGTCGCCTCACCCGAGCCGCCCGACGGAGCCTTCGGCATCGGCTGAGGCCGACGCCTGCGCCTTGGCCGTCACCACCTCGGTGGTGACGGTGGCGCGGGTCAGATTGCGTACCTCGGGTACGAACAGCACGGCGCCGGTGACCAGCACGATCAGCGTCGCGCAGCCCCACAGGGCCGGACCGCGCCCGACCAGGGCCTCCACCGGACCGGCGAGCGCGGTGGCGACCGGCATCATCGCCACCGAGCCGAACCAGTCGTACGCCGAGACCCGCGACAGCTTCTCCTCCGGGATCTCCTGGTGCATGGCCGTCATCCACGAGACCCCGAACACCTCGATGGCGACGCCGCTGACGAACATCACCCCGCAGAGCCCCGCCACCGGCAACGGCACCGCGAGCCCCGCCGGCGGCAGCGCCAGCGGGAAGACACAGAGGGTCCCGGCCAGCAGCATCCGCCGGGGCCTCCAACGCGTCATCAGGAACGCCCCGCCCAGCGTGCCGGCCCCGAACGCGGCGAGCGCGAAGCCCCAGGGGCGGGCGCCGCCGAGCTCGTCCCGGGCGACCAGCGGCCCGTACACCGACTCGGCGGCCCCCACCGCGGCGACCACCACCGAGAACTGCGCCACGATGCTCCACAGCCAGGGGCGGCCGACGAACTCCTGCCACCCGTCCCGCAGATCGGCGAGCAGACCGCCGCCCGGCGCGCGCGACGGAATGTGGCTGACGTCCAGGAAGGCGCGCAGCGCACCCGCCAAGGCGAAGGATGCGGCATCGATGGCCAGCACCCAGCCCGGGTCCATCGCGGCGATCATGGCGCCGCCGAGCGCCGCACCGCCGATCGTCGCGCCCTGCATGGCCATCCGGAAGAGGGCGAAGGCGCGGCTCGCCTGCTCACGGCTGACGCTCGACATCAGCATGCCCTCGGCCGCCGGGTTGAAGAACGCCTGCCCGGTGCCGCACAACGCGGTGAGCAGCATCATCTGCCACAGTTTCGGATCACCGGCCAGGACCAGCCAGGCGAAGGCGGCCTGCGAGACGCAGTTGAGGGCATTCGCCGCGACCATCACCCGGTGGCGCGGCAGCCGGTCGGCGACCGCCCCGCCGATCAGCAGGAAGAGCACCAGCGGTGCGGCCCTGGCGGCGGCCACCAGCCCGACGTCGCCGCCGTCACCGCCCGCCTCCAGAACCGCGAACGCCGCCGCGATCAGCGCGCCATGGGTACCCAGACCCGTGATGATCGCGGCGGCGGTCAGCAGACGATAGTTGCGGCCGGGGCGGCGCACAGGGGAAGCGGGAGCGGCAGTCACCAAGGGACTATCGCTGCCGCGGCCCCGCCCTGCCAACTGCTTTCCCGGATGCGGGGAAGTGGGTCAAGGGGACGGGGCGATGTCCACCAGCCGCACGGTGCTCAGAATCTTCTGGATCGTCGTGTCGGGGAGTTCGTCCTTGACGTTGTCCGCTCCGTACAGGACCCAGGACGCGAACTCGCCCTTCTTGTTCTTGAAGGTGAAGGCGATCGACTTGCCGTCGCTGTCGCACTCCTTCCGCTTCGTGACGTCGGGAGCGGTGGCCGTGACGACCTGGCCGGTGAGCCCCGACTTGGTGGTGTACTGCTTGGCCGGGGTGAACTTGATCGTGCTCTGCGGCATGTGCTGCGCATAGGCGGCCCATGCCCAGGTGCCGGCCTCGCTGTGCGCGTTCTTGGCGGCGTCGGTGGCGCCCTGGGCGCCCCTGGTACCGGCACTGGCGAGGCTGATGTCCTCCGTGGTGCCGTCCTTGTCGGAATCGTCCACGCACCACTTGCTCTGGTAGTACGACGGTGCGGAGAAACCGATGAGGGGCGAGCCGTCACCCTTCTTGTCGTCCTCGAAGAACGAGGACGTGCCGGGAGCGCCGACCTCCCAGTCGCCGGGTACGTCGAACTGCGTGCCCCACTTGGGGTTGGTGACGACCTTCCAGCCCGCGATCAGGGGCTTGGCGTCCCCGTCGGTGCCGCGCGGGTTCGCCTCGGGCGAGGACGCGGATTCGGACGGATCGGCGGGCGCCGAGGAGTTCTTGTCGTCGGCGACGTCCTTGCCCTTGGTGTCGTCCTTGTTCATCACGACGACACCGGTGACCACGGCAGCCACGACGACAGCGGTGGCCGCGACGATCGCGACGGCGGTGGTCTTCTTCTTGCCGCCGTCGGGCCGCGGACCACCGGGCGGGCCGGGCACCGCGTACTGAGGCACGGTCGGCTGCTGGTAAGGGTTCGGCTGCGGGTAGCCGGGCTGCTGACCCTGCTGCGGGTGCCCCGGCTGCTGCCCGGGCTGTCCTTGCTGCTGATATCCCGGCTGCTGATAGGGATTCGGCTGCCGGTACCCCGGCTGCTGATACGGGTTCTGACTCTGGTCCTGCGGGTTTTGCTCGCCCCCGGGCGGCTGCTGTCCTGGCCACATGGCGAGTAACGATAGAGGGGCGGTGCCCGGTCGGCTACGCCCGCCCCCGTGAGCGGACGGTGAAGGAAGCGACAGCGGTACGGGACGCAGGGGATCCAGGGATGGCCAAACAGCTCTACTCGTAAGTAACATCCAGTCATGAGTGCTGAACAGACGACTGTCGGCGAGATGCTCGCCGCGACGGTCCCGATGGCCCGAACCCTCAATCTCGAGTTCCTGGAGACGACCGCCGAGCGCGCGGTGGTCCGTCTGCCGGACCAGGCCGACTACCACAACCACGTCGGCGGACCCCATGCCGGCGCGATGTTCACGCTCGCGGAGTCCGCGAGCGGTGCGATCGTCATCGCCGCCTTCGGCGACCAGCTGTCCCGCGCTGTTCCGCTGGCGGTGAAGGCGGAGATCGGTTACAAGAAGCTGGCCAAGGGCGTCGTCACGGCCACGGCCACCCTCGGCCGCCCGGTGGCCGAGATCGTCGCCGAACTGGACGAGGGCAAGCGCCCCGAATTCCCGGTGGCCATCGAGATCCGGCGCGCGGACGGCGCGGTGACCGGTGAGATGACGGTCGTCTGGACGCTGCGTCCGAACGCCTGATCAGGAACGGCTCGAAGGGCCGCCACGGACCCCTTGGACTCCAGGGGCCGTGGCGGTCCTTCGCGCTGTTCGGGCGGATGGCCGGACAGGTAGCATTCCCGCGGTGCGCCGAGGAGTTGGCCGGCGGGCAACCGGACATTCAGTTACGGGAGGAATCGGCGTTGCACATCCAGGAGTGGCTGGAGACCGTCCCGGCGGTCAGCGTGTATGTCCTGGTGGGCGTCGTCATCGGGCTGGAGAGCCTCGGTATTCCGCTGCCGGGCGAGATCGTCCTGGTCAGCGCGGCACTTCTGGCCGCCGGACACGACGGAATCAACCCGTGGATCCTCGGTGCCTGCGCATCGGCGGGCGCGGTCATCGGGGACTCGGTCGGCTACGCCATCGGCCGCAAGGGCGGACGGCCGCTGCTCGCCCGGCTCGGCGGGAAGTTCCCCAAGCACTTCGGGGAGAGCCAGATCGGCATGGCGGAACGGTCGTTCCAGAAGTGGGGCATGTGGGCGGTGTTCTTCGGCCGCTTCGTCGCCCTGCTGCGGATCTTCGCGGGTCCGCTGGCCGGCGTGCTGCACATGCCGTACTGGAAGTTCCTGATCGCGAACGTGCTCGGCGGCATCGTCTGGGCCGGTGGCACCACGGCCGTCGTCTACTCGGTGGGTGTCGTCGCCGAGGCCTGGCTCAAGCGGTTCTCGTACCTCGGCCTGGTCGCCGCGGTGCTGATCGGTGTGACCTCGATGCTGGTGCTGAAGAACCGGGCCGAGAAGGCGGCGGCGCAGGCGTCGGCCGTATCGGCGCCCGACGCGAAGACCGTGCCGGCAGTGGACTGACCGGACCGGGGCCGTACGGGACCGGTCCGGGGTGAACCGTCCCGGCCGGGGCTGTACGGGCCGGGCCGGGGGCGGAACGGTCCCACGGGAATCGTCGTCCGACGCTTCCTTCGCTTCCCTCCGCCGACCCGCCCGTGCCCCTCGGTTGCGCTCCGTGTCGTTGCGTCTTGCTCAACTCTCGTGTGCCTGGCGGTGTGCCTTGGCCAGTTCCACGTAGCCCACCGCGTTGAACTTGATGCCCTCGAGCTCTTCCTCGGTCAGCTGCCGCTTGACCTTGGCGGGTACGCCGGCCACGAGCGACCCCGGCGGTACCTGCATCCCCTGCGGAACCAGTGCCTGTGCCGCGACCAGCGAACCGGCGCCGATGCGGGCGCCGTTGAGGACCGTGGCCCCCATGCCGACAAGGACGTCGTCCTCGATGGTGCAGCCGTGGAGTACGGCGTTGTGCCCGACCGAGACACGCTCGCCGACCGTCACCGGGAACCCGGGGTCGACATGCACGCTGCAGTTGTCCTGGATGTTGCTGTCGGCGCCGATGACGATGGGACCGCAGTCGGCACGCAGCACGGCGTGGTACCAGGCGCTGGAGCCCGCCGCCATCGTGATCTCGCCGATCACGACCGACGTCGGTGCGGTGAAGGCCTCCGCATCGATGTCCGGCTCCTTGCCGCCCATTGCCGTGATCAACGCCTGCTCTGCCATCGCCCGTTCCTCCGTGCTCAGGTGGGGTGCGGTCGCGGTCGTCCGACCGCCACGGCTCGGCCGTCGCTGTCCGATCGCGTCGGAGAAACGGTATGCGACGGGCTGAGGGCCGGCGTCGAGTGGGGTGAACATCACAGGTTGCCGCGGTGATCACGCCGGTCGCCGCCGACTACCGTGTGCGAGTGTCCAAGAACAGGAACGCGTTCTCTTCCCTCGCCGCCTGGCGGCGGCGCGCCCTGTCCCGGGCCGTCCATCGCGGCTGGCACTGGGTGCAGGAGTCGGGCGCGGTCACCGCGGAACACCCCGGCGGGCTGCGGTTCGGCCGGATCGGCGAAGGCACCCGGCTGGCCTTCCCGCAGGGCACGGTCTTCGGGGAGCCGTGGATCGAGCTCGGCGCGCACTGTGTGATCGGTGAGCAGGTCACGCTGACGGCCGGGCTCATGCCCGACCTGGACCTCGGCGCCGAACCGATCCTGACCCTGGGGGACGGAGTGGTGCTCGGCCGCGGCAGTCATGTCGTCGCCGACACCAGGGTGACCATCGGCCCGGACACGTACTGCGGACCGTATGTGTACGTCACGTCCACGAACCACAGTTACGACGACCCGCACGAGCCGGTCGGCAAGCAGTGGCCCCGCATGGAGCCGGTCGTCATCGGGCCGGGCTGCTGGATCGGCACCGGAGCGGTGATCCTGCCGGGGGCCGTGCTGGGGCGCAATGTGGTGGTCGCGGCGGGAGCGGTCGTACGGGGCGAGGTGCCCGACCACGCGGTGGTGGCCGGTGCTCCCGCCCGTGTCGTGCGCAGCTGGGACCCGGAGAAGGGCTGGCAGCCTCCGCTGCGTACCCCTGCCCCGGTACCGATTCCGTCGGGCGTCACGCCCGAGCAGCTGCTGTCCCTGGCGGAACCGGGCGAGGCTTCGGGCCCGTCCGGCGGCTGAGGGCGGTGGTGGCCTGGAGCCTTCAGCCGGTCGCCAGCAGTACCGTGCCCATCAGCGCGAGACCGGCCCCGGCCACCTGTACCCCGCGCAGCCGTTCCTTGAGCACGCCGCGCGCGGCCAGGGCCGTGACCACCGGGTAGAGCGAGGCGAGCACGGCGGCCACAGTGACCGGGCCGTGCTGTGCGGCGATCGAGTAGGTGCCGTTGGCCGCTACATCCGCGAGTCCGACGAACGCCAGGGCGGGCAGCGCGGCCGGCACCACGGCGACGCCGCCCTCCTCCGGCAGTGCGCGTTCCCCGCGCCGCACCGATACGTACAGGGCCGTACCGCCCACCGCGATGTTGGTCAGGCGCTGGACGAAGAGCGCCAGGAACAGCCCGGTGACCGTGGTGGACGCCTCCGCGATCAAGGACATCACCGAACCGAAGCCGAACGCGGCCACCAGGGTCAGCAGCACCGCCCGGCGCTGCACCGGCGCCCCGCGCCACTGCGGACCACCGGCCAGCACGATGCCCGCCACGGCCACGCCGACCCCCGCGAACTGCAGCAGCCCCGGCCGCTCCCCGACGACGATCCCGACGCTCACCGGAACGGCGACACCCAGTGATCCGAGCGGCGAGACCACGCCCATCGGGCCGAGCGCCAGGGCCTTGTAGAAGCTCAGCATCGCGACCGGTCCGACGGCGCCCGCCGCGACGGCGAACCAGAGACGCGGACCCGCCTCGCTCCAGCCGCCGGTCGCGAGCACGATGCCGCCCAGCACCACGGCAGCGGCGGCCTGCGAGACGACGACCACGGTGAGTGCGGGCATACGCCGGGTGAGCAGTCCGCCACCGAAGTCGGCCAACCCCCAGAGCAGGCTGGTGGCCAGGGCGAACAGTGCTGTCATGGCATGCCTCGCAGTACAGTGCGATGAACGGTGCGGTCCACCACACCGTAGTGCAGTATTTTTGACCCTGTCATCCAAAATATTGGACGGAATGTGTCTGACCTGGATCAGCTCACTCAGTCGCTGGCACGTAATCTCAAACGCTGGCGGGGGGAACGCGGCTTCACCCTGGACGCACTCGCCGCCCGTGCCGGGGTCAGCCGCGGCATGATCATTCAGATCGAGCAGGCCCGCACCAATCCGAGCGTCGGCACCACGGTCAAGCTCGCCGACGCGCTGGGCGTCAGCATCACGACTTTGCTCGACTACGAACAGGGCTCACCGGTCCGGCTGGTGCCCGAGAGCCAGGCGGTACGCATGTGGTCCACGGAGGCGGGCAGTGCCACCACCCTGCTCGTCGGTACGGAGGCCAGGGGCCCCCTCGAACTCTGGTCGTGGCGCCTGATGCCCGGCGACAGCAGCACTTCCGATCCGCACCCCGAGGGCACCGTCGAACTGCTCCACGTCACGGCGGGCGAGCTCACCCTGGTCGTCGACGGCTCCTCGTACCGCGTACCCGCCGGTGGATCCGCCACCTTCGAGGCGCATCACCCGCACGCCTATCGCAACGACGGCTCCGAGCCCACCGAGGTGACCATGGCGGTCTCGATCCCGCCCGTACGGTGAGACGGCCAACCGGCCGCCTCGGGGACGCTGTTAGCGTGGCGGGCATGCGCGCACCCATCGGATCCTTCGAGAACGCCTGCCCGGCGGCCGACCGCCTCGACCTGCTCACCGAGCCCGTCGCCGCAGCCGTGACCGAGGGCTGGGGCGGCGTCCCCGCCGAGCACGTCATCCACGTCGACACCGATCCGGCCATCGCCGACACCGCGGTCTTCGTCGAGCACCACGGCGCGGAACTGCTCGACCGGTCGGCCAACTGCGTCGTGGTGGCGGGCAAGCGCGGCGGCGAAGTGACGCTGGCGGCCTGCCTCGTCCTCTCCCACTCCCGCGTCGACGTGAACGGCGCGGTCCGCAAGTACCTCGGTGCCCGCAAGGCGTCCTTCGCCCCGATGGACACGGCGATCGGCGAGACCGGCATGGAGTACGGCGGCATCACACCGATCGGACTTCCGGCCGGATGGCCGCTGTTGATCGATCCCGCCGTCGTCGACGAGGAGTGGGTGCTGATCGGCAGCGGCAGCCGCCGGGGCAAGCTGATCGTCCCGGGCAAGGCACTGGCCGCCCTGCCGGGCGCGGTGATCGTCGACGGCCTGGGTGTCAGGGTCTGAGGCCGCCGCTCAGCCGTGCGCCCGGCAGAGGGCCCTCACCGGCACCCGCCCCGGTGTGACGGCAGCCAGCGGGACGCGAAGTCGACGGCATCGGTGAGGCGGAAGAGCCGGCTCGTCGACGCGCCCACCGGACCGGTGCGGACGGCCGCACCGTTGTCCGAGCGGGCGAAGCCCGCTCCCAGGGCCGCGAAGTCGCCGTCGTCCAGTGCGACGTCGTCGTACTCCCACCACTGGCGTCGGCCCTCGGCCGTCACCACGCAGCGGTAGCTGCGGCGGGGCGGGGCGGGCACCCGGTACTCACCGAGATGGAACGCGGTGCAGGTGTCGAACCCGGTGCCCAGCAGGAGCACTTGGGCCCGCAGGTCGTAGAGGCGGGCCAACGGGGAGTCCTCCCCGAGATGGCAGTCGGAGCGGTGGTGCGCCACCAGATTCCGGGCCAGCGGGCCGAGCGCGGCGAAGGACGTCTGAGGGTGTCCGCTGCGTACCGCCCCCTCGGTCAGCCGCACCGCTTCCGCGAGGCGGCCCATTGACGGCGCGGCCGAGGTCGCCGCGTCGAACGGCGGCATGCTCGCCCGTACCGCCTCCCGGGCTTGGTCGGTGAGACCGCGCACCCGGTCGAGATAGTGCGGAGAGGTGTCGGAGTTCTCCGGGGTGAAAGCCGGGACGACGAGTGTGCCCTGCCTGCCGAGGGCGTCGCGCAACGCACCGACCACCGCACCGACCCCGCCGCCGACCGCGCCCACCGCCCGCATCGACGCATGGACCAGAAGGACGCCGTTCCGCTCCACTCCGAGCTCGGACAGCTGCCGGGCCAGCCCGGTTCGGCCGTGACGGACGATCGGCGCAGTCGTAGTACCCACAGCGGGCCATTCTCCCAGCCGGACCGCGAGTGTGACACCACGCACAGTCGGACGAGAGACGGGAGTGCTGAGGCTATCGGCTCAGCGCCGGAATCTCGATGGCCGGGCAGCGGTCCATGACCATGTCGAGCCCCGCCGCGCGCGTGCGGTCGTACGCCTCGGTGTCGACCACCCCGAGCTGGAACCAGACCGCCTTCGCGCCCGCGGCCACCGCCTCGTCGGCCACGCCGCCCGCCAGTTCGCTGTTGACGAAGACGTCCACCACATCGACCGGGAACGGTATGTCGGCCAGCGAGGCATAGCCGTCCTCGCCATGGACCCGCTCCGCCTTCGGATGCACCGGGACCACCCGCTTGCCGAAGCGCTGAAGCACCTCGGCGACGCCGTAGGCCGCGCGCGACCGGTTGTCGGACAGGCCCACCACGGCCCAGGTCTCGCCCGTGTCCCGGAGAATCCTGCGGATCGTCTCTGCGTCTGCGTACATGATCCGGACAACGGACGGCGGCGCCGGACTGTTCCCGGCCGGGGCATAGGCTGGCCAGATGCAGGAGCAGTACCGGACAGTCGCCCGAGCGGGCGTGCACGAGACCGAGATCAACCGGTCACGCTTCATCTGCGCGCTCGCCCCCGCCGCCACCGAGCAGGAGGCGCAGGACTTCGTCGCACGCATCCGCAGGGAACAACCGACCGCCACCCACAACTGCTTCGCCTATGTGATCGGCGCCGACGCCTCCGTGCAGAAGGCGAGCGACGACGGAGAGCCCGGCGGCACCGCCGGTGTCCCCATGCTGCAGATGCTGACGCGCCGTGAGATGCGGTACGTCGTGGCCGTCGTCACCCGCTACTACGGCGGTGTGAAGCTCGGCGCGGGCGGACTGATCCGGGCGTACGGGGGAGTGGTCGGCGAGGCCCTCGACGCGATCGGCACACTCACCCGGCAGCGGTTCCGCCTCGCCACGATCACGGTCGGCCATCAGCGCGCCGGCAAGCTGGAGAACGACCTCCGGGCCACCGGACGGACCGTGCGCGAGGTCCGCTACGCGGAGGCCGTCGTCATCGAGATCGGGCTGCCGGACGCCGATGTCGAGGGATTCCGTGGCTGGCTGGCCGACGCGACGGCGGGCGAGGCCCTGCTGGAGCTGGGCGGCGAGGCGTACGGGGACGCCTGACCGGGGTCCGGGGTCTGCGTTCGACGCCGATGAGCCCCGGGAGCAGGGGCTCTCCGCAGGTCCGCTCACCGCCGGCTTCCTCGTCGACGACTCCCACACCGCTGATCCGGCCGTCGAGGTCACGGCCCACGTCGGCGAAGTACGCGGGCGTCGCGCGGTGCTGGGCCACGACGAGGAAGCGACGAGCGGCGCGCAACCGACGGTCGCAGGTGAAGCGGCGCCCCAGCAGCGTCGCCCCGACACAGTCCTTCGCATCGAAGAGCCAGCACTCCGCCGGGTCGGAACCCGGCTGGTGGAACCACACTGCGCCGTTCCCGGCGTCCAGCCCGGGATACTCCTCCAGGCGTACAAGACAGCGACGTCGTTCGGGGCCAGGACGTGCATGCGCCGGCGGATCGCTCCCACGGTGGATGCGGCGGGTCGTACCGGGGGCCGGAGGCTGAGAGCCCTGTTTCAGGCTACGAAGACGGTAACGGGGTCGAGGAAACGATTCCTGCATCCGCGCGCCCCTCTCCGGCGGAAATCCGAAGAACCCTGAACCCCGCCCGGACCTCGAAAACACAATCTCTGCGGTGCCTACGCCCCGAACATCGGCTCCAATGGTCGAACTGGCGCCGATGCCATCAGGCCATAGCCCGCCACTGGCATACCAACACCGTACGTACCCCGGTCGGGCGAGTCACGAATCGCCTCAGCCCTGACGAACCATCAACCGGATGGACTCCATACAGGCCTTCTGACCAGCGCAAATGGACGAACGCTGCTGGAGTGTCAGGGGGTTCTTGCCGCGCCGCCGCGTCGCCTGCGGGTGGGCAGATGGCGCCCAGCGCGCATCCGCACACGCCTACGCCCAAGGAGTGACCCGGGCGTGCGTGCTCGTGCGAGTCGGCGTGCACATCCACGGAGATCATGTTACTCCCCGCTACGATCCAGTACTCATTGTAACCACGGCTCGGGAGGTCCCTTTCGATGAACAAACGATGGCTCGCCTACCTCCTCGCGGGGGTGCTCGGCGGAGTGGCCCCAGTGCTGGGGACCGCACCTCCGGCCGCCGCCGCGGCCGTCATCAACGTCGAGACCACTGGGGCCGACACACCGGGGTGCGGCTCGGCCGTCGCGCCGTGCGCATCGATCCCGTTCGCCTACAACGAGGCCGCCCCTGGGGACACCATCAGGGTGCAGGCAGGCACCTATGTCATGACCACTCCTTTGGTCATCCAGAAGGCCGACCTGCATTTCGAAGGCGCCCAGGCCGGAGTGGACGCCCGCACCCGCACCCCCGGCGGCCCGGGCGAGACGGTCATCACGACCACGCTCAACACCCCGATCCAAGAGGACATGTGGATCGCGCAGGCCAATGGGGTGTCGATCGACGGTTTCACCTTCACCGGCAACGCCGACGGCGCGGGGGTGAGCACCAGCGAGAACTTCAGCGGCTACCAGGTCGAGAACAACATCTTCTCGAACAACCTCAAGGGATTCGCCCCGTCCTCCAACGGCGCGATCCCCTCGGTCTTCCAGCAGAACCTCTTCATCGACAACAACAACGCCACACTCCACCCCGGAGCACAGGGCAACGGGGTCTTCACCTTCCGACCGCTGGCGAACGCGACGTTCTCGCAGAACAAATTCCAGGACAACGGCAACTCGCCGATCAACATCGCCGGAGGTGAAGTCCCCGGGGCAACAAGGAACATCACCATCGACGACAACAACATGGACGGCGAGTTCCCGGTCGTCTTCGTCGTTGTCTCGGACGCCGTCGTCACGCGGAACAGCATGGTCGGCGGCTTTAGCGGTGTTCAGGTGTCGGGCGCCTGCCACAACATCGCGATCACGCACAACACGATCGTCGACAAGACCCACGGCGGCATCCTGCTCTTCACCGGGTTCGCCGCGGTGACGAACACCAATATCACCGTCGAGGACAACACCATCGAGCGGACCGGAACGGTCATCGGACGCTTCGGCGTGGAAATCTCCAACACCAGTGGCGTCACTTTGCGCAACAACCGCATCGTCGACTCCGGTCACGATGCCATCGGCTTCACTCTGCGCGGCCAGACGACACCCAGTTCCGGTGCCACGATCACGCAGAACACCATCACCGGGTCGGGTGGCTCCGGCATCTTCGTCGCGCAGGGCGCCTACGACGGGCCGATGACGGTCCAGTACAACCGGATCGTCGACAGCGGCTCCGGGCAGGGCGTGGTCAACAACGATCCTGCCGCGGACATCGACGCGCGGTTCAACTGGTGGGGCTGCAACGACATGCCAAACGGCCCGGGCTGCGATCACCTGGCCGGGACGGCGGTCGAGGAGATCGACTTTCAGCCCTGGCTGGTCCTGACGATCCACTCCGTGCCCGCCGACATCGCAGCCGGACAGCAAGCACAGATCACCGCCAGCCTGCAGAACGATTCCAACGGCGGCACGCCGGCCGGCCCGTTCTTCCAGCCGGTGCTGACCATGTTCACCGCCAATCCAGGCACCGTGACGCCCAATCAGGTGATCACCGACGCGTTGCTGCACGCCGTCACCACCTGGCCCGCCGGCCAACCCCGGCCCGAGTTGATCTGCGCCACGATCGACAACGAGACAGTCTGTCTGAACTTCGAGGTCACGGGCTCGATCGCCCTGAAGAAGCGCGTCGTCACACCCGGTCCGTACGTCGTCGGGAAGAAGGTGCAGTACTCCTACACCGTCACCAACACCGGCAGCACCGACCTGCACAGCGTGCTGGTCAGCGACAACCGCGTCGCCGACGTCACCTGCGACGCGACCACGCTGGCACCCGGAGCCAGCACCAACTGCCACGGCACCTTCACGATCACCCAGGCCGACGCCAACGCGTGCAAGAAGACCAAGGCAGGCGGCGATGGCAAGGGCTGCTCCGTCACCAACGTGGCGGTCGCGACGGGAACCGACCCGCAAGGCAACCAGATTGCCAGCGAGCCCGCCAAGGTCACCATCCACATCAGCAAGCCTCCGCACAAGAAGCCTCCGCACAAGAAGCCTCCGCACAAGAAGCCCGCGCACCACAAGCCCGCGCACAAGAAGGCACCCCACAAAAGGTCCTACAACAAGGAGGGATCCGGCGGCCAGGAACAGATCTGACGGCAAGCAGGAAACCCGACGGCCCGGAATTCCTGACGGCCGGTGGAATCCTGCCACGTAGGCCGCTCACCTTGCGTCCCGCTCCGAACGTCCGGACCCTGTTGGTGAATTCGGGCCGTGCGTGACGACGGCCTGTACGACCCCGTCGGGGTTGTGCAGGCCGTCGTCGTGTTCGGGGGTGGGTTCGCCGGCTGGTTGCCCGGTCGAGGTGGGTCGGGCGGTGTTCCGGCCGCTGGCAGAGGGTCCACCAGCTGGTGGGACCCATGCACCGGGGGCGAGCGCGGCCATGGCGGCCACCGCCGAGACCTATGAGCGTTGCAGCCTCCGCAAGGTCGGCAGCCATGCTGCGAGTGGTACAGGAGCGCCCTCGACGGCGATGAACGAGAGGTCGATGTAGAGCACGCTCAGATCCAGGTGCTGCTGCTCGAACCCGCCGTCGATGCTGATGCGCGCCGGCTGCGCCCGGGACAGCACCGCGATCACGGAGGCGAGGGCCGCTACGAGGAACCCTCCGCACCCTTTCGCCTCCTGGCTCACGCCCGTGTCTCGATTCGTACCCGTCGCTCGGCTCATGTCCGCGATGAACGCAGCGTCGCCTGCCCTCGGTTCCCTCGGGCGCAACCAGACCACCGAGGCACCCCACTCCGTCCGGGGCGCCGGTTGGTCAACCCGTCGGGACCGGCTGCTGCACTGCCTCGCGAACTGCTGTGGGAACGCAGCTCTTCGACACGTACGGAGCGCCCCCATGTGACGACCGCAGATAGCGCGACTCCGTCCCGTGGTGGGACAGCCGGCTGTCAGGACGGGTCAGTAGGTGACGGGTTCGCGGATGAGGGGGCAGGTCATGCAGTGGCCGCCGCCGCGGCCGCGGCCGAGCTCGGCGCCCACGATCGTGATGACTTCGACGCCCGCCTTGTGCAGCAGGTTGTTGGTCTGGGTGTTGCGGTCGTAGGTGAAGACGACACCCGGTTCGAGGGCGACGGCGTTGTTGCCGCTGTCCCACTGCTGACGTTCGGAGGCGTACACGTCGCCACCCGTTTCGATCACCTGCAGTTTCGGCAGGCCCAGTGCGCCGGCGACGACGTCGGTGAAGGGGCGGGAGCCCTCGTTGGTGATGTCGACGGGGAAGGTGCCGCTCCCGGGGCGCAGGGAGAAGGTGTGGACGGCGTCCATGATGCGCGGGTAGAGGGTGACGATGTCGCGATCGGCGAAGGTGAAGACGGTGTCCAGGTGCATGGCCGCCCGCAGCTTGGGCATGCCGGCGACGACGACGTGTTCTGCCGCGCCCTGTTCGAACAGTGCCGCCGCGACCTGGGTGATGGCCTGGCGGGAGGTGCGTTCGCTCATGCCCATGAGCACCACGCCGTTGCCGACGGGCATGATGTCGCCGCCCTCGAAGGTGGCCTGGCCCCAGTCCTGTTCGGGGTCGCCCCACCACACGGTGGCGTCCTTGAAGTCGGGGTGGAAGCGGTAGACGGCCTTCATCAGCAGGGTCTCGTCGTGGCGGGCGGGCCAGTACAGGGGGTTGAGGGTGACGCCGCCGTAGAGCCAACAGGTGGTGTCGCGTGTGTAGAGGGTGTTGGGCAGCGGCGGCATCAGGTACTCGCGTACGCCGGTCGACTCACGGGCCAGGGCGACGTATCCGGGCCGGAACTCGTCCGGGAGGTCCGCCGTGGCGAGGCCGCCGATGAGGAACTCCGCGAGCGGGCGGGGTTCCAGAGCCTCCAGGAAGGCGCGGGTGGAGTCGACGAGACCCATGCCCACCTCGTTGGCGATGATCTTGCGGTCCAGGAGCCAGTCCCTGGCCCCGGGGATCGCCAGCGTTGCGGCGAGGAGGTCGTGCAGTTCGACGACCTCGACACCCCGCGACGTGAGCTTGTTGACGAAGTCGGCGTGGTCTCGCTGAGCGTTGTCCACCCACATCACGTCGTCGAACAGGAGGTCGGCGGCGTTGGTCGGGGTGAGCCTGCGGTGCGCGAGCCCCGGTCCGCACACAAGCACCTTGTGCAGTCTGCCGACCTCCGAGTGGACGCCCAGCGAGGTGGGGGTCGTGGTGTCACTGGTCAAGTGTTTCCCTTTCCGGTGGGCGACGGGCAGCCGCGGATGAGTGGGGCGGTTGACTCGGCTCAGATGCTGATCCAGCCGGCCGCCAGGGCGATCAGGCCCATCACGGCGCCGGCGACCGATACGGCGCAGATCGCCAGTTCGCCGGGTGCGAACAGGCGTCTGCCCTGTTCGCGGCGGGCCATGACGAACAGGATCGTGGCCGGGGCGTAGACGATGAAGGACAGCAGGACGAACTTGAGCCCGGCCGCATAGAGCAGGAATGCCGTGTAGAGGGTGGCGAGGACCGCGACGGCGAGGCCCGTGGCGGAGCCGCTTCCCTCGGTGCGGCTGTCGGGCTTGAGCGTGATCTTCACGGCGAACGCGGCGGCGAGCAGATACGGGATCAGACTCAGGGCGCTGGTCAGGTCGAGTGCGAAGTTGAACGCGTCGTCGGAGAACAGCGTGATGATCAGGACCACTTGGGCCAGGAGGGTGGTCATGACCAGGGCCGGGACGGGTACGTCGTCCGCGGTGGCGCGGCGTAGGAAGCGGGGCATGTCGTCGTCCTTGGCGGCGACGTAGAGCACCTCGGCGGCCATCAGGGTCCAGGCGAGGTAGGCGCCGAGGACGGAGACGATCAGTCCGACGCTGACGAACACTTCGCCCCATGTTCCGACGGCGTGCTCGAGGACGCCGGCCATGGAGGGCTGGCGAAGCTCGGCGATCTCGCTCATGGGCAGGATTCCGTAAGAGACGATGGTGACCGAGGCGAAGACGGCGAAGACGCTGAGGAAGCCGAGGACGGTGGCGCGGCCGACGTCCTGGCGGCGTTTGGCGTGCCGGGAGTAGACGCTGGCGCCCTCGACGCCGAGGAAGACGAAGACGGTGGCGAGCATGGTGCCGCGGACCTGGTTGAACAGGGAGCCGGCGTAGTCGGCGCCGCCCCAGTTCTGGGCGAACACGTCGGTGTCCAGGTAGAAGAGCGCGAGAATGATGAACACCAGGATCGGCACGATCTTGGCGACGGTGACGATGCGGTTGATCGCCGCGGCCTCTTTGACTCCCTGTTTGATCAGCAGCAAGAAGGCCCACAGCCCGATCGAGGACAGTACCGCCGCGAGGATCGTGTCGCCGTCGCCGAGGGCGGGCCAGATGGCGCCGATCGTCGACATGATCAGGACCCAGTAGGTCACGTTGCCGACGCAGGCGCTGGCCCAGTAGCCGAACGCCGAGAAGAAGCCGAGGTATTCACCGAATCCGGCTTTGGCGTAGGCGTACACACCTACGTCCAGGTCCGGTCGGCGCATGGCGAGCGACTGGAACACGAGTGCGAGCATCAGCATGCCGGTGCCGGCGATGGCCCAGGCGATGAGCGCCCCGGCGACGCCGGTCTCCTCGGCGAACCGGCGGGGCAGTGAGAAGACCCCGGCCCCGACCATGGAGCCGACCACCATCGCGGACAGGGTGACCAGTGACAGTTTGACTGCGGGAGTCTTCGCATCAGCGTAGGTAGCCATGCCTCACGGCCTTTCCTTGTACGGCGGTACGGCGGTGGTTGCGGCGGTCAGCTGGAGGGGGCGGGCTGGTCCGCGCCGGTGCCGGGCTCCACTTTTTCGATCTTGAAGCCGGTGATGCCGTACAGGACGCTCAGGGCGGGACTGGCGTAGTTGAAGATCCCGTACGGCAGGTACAACAGGGTCGGTACGCCGTGCACGGCGCCCATGTACGCACCGCAGAAGTCCATGGCACGAGTGGCGAGGTGACGGTGCCGCTGTCGGCCGCGAGCCGCGACAGGTTGGTGGGGGCGAGACCCCGCTTGGCGAACTCCAGCCGGAAGACCCTCGATGGCAGGACGAGGGCGATGTACTGGTCACCGGCGACGATGTTCAGGCCGAAGGCGCAGGCGAAGACAGTCACATACAGGCGTCCGGTGCTCTTGGCCGAACGGATCACGGGATCGATCAGTCGTCCGATCAGGCCGAACTCCTCCAGCAGCGCGCCGAAGGTCACGGCGCCGACGATCAGCCACAGGGTGAGCAGCATCCTGTCTATACCGCCGCGGGAGAGCAGCTCGTCGATCTCGCCGATGCCGGAGTGGATGGAGAAGCCGTTGGCCATGGCGCTCCAGACGCCCTTGACCGACTCGATGACTATGTTGCCCGAGCCGGACACGAAGTCCCGCATCACGGACGGCTGCAGAAACGCGCCGAGGCATCCGGCGAACAGCGTCGAGTAGACCAGCGCCAGGGAGGCGGGCACCTTGCGGATCGACAGGAAGCCCAGCAGCACCAGCGGCAGGAGGCTGAGCGGGGTGATGTGGTAAATGCCGTTGAGGCTGTTCAGCTCGATCTGCTCGCCGACCGGGTTCGTCACGTCGGGGCCCTTGACCAGACCGATGACGAGGAACGCAACGAAGGCGATGACGAACGCCGGGACCGAGGTCCACGCCTGCCTCTTGAGGTGCTCGTAGACGTCCACCTTCACCATCTGCGCCGTCAGCACCGTCGTCTCCGACAGCGGTGAGAGTTTGTCCCCGAGATAGGCGCCGGAGATGACCGCGCCCGCGGTGATCGCGGCCGACACACCGAGCATGTCGGCGACCCCGACCAGGCCGACCCAGATCGTGCCGGCCGTCGTCCACGAACTGCCGATGCTCAGCGAGATGAGGCCGCAGATCAGGGCCGTCGCCGCGTAGTACCAGCTCGGCGAAAGGAGCTGGATGCCGTAGTAGAGCAGGGTCGGGATGGTGCCGGACAGGTTCCATACCCCGATGAGCGCCCCGACGGCCAGCAGGATGAACACCGCGCTGGTGATGGACGACATCGCCCCCTGGCCGACCTTCTGAACCGCCTGCCACCGGTGCCCCATGCGCATCGCGACCAGCGCGACGGACATGGCGCACAGCACCAGCGCGACCTGCAGCGGCCCATCCAGAGCATCCAGGCCGAACAGCCCCAGCGCACCGCCGACCAGCACCACGAGCACGCCCATCGGCACCAGCGCGTCCGTCAGCGACGGCTCGCGCACCGCAGTGTCCGCTGCACGCTTCATGTCTTCCGGCATCCGGCCCCTCGCTCACAGCTCAGGGGGCTGAGATGCTGCACCTCTTCACGGGGAGGAAATGTACCTTTTGCGGATTGTTTGGTCTTGTTCTCGGGGCTTGTGTCCCTGGAGCAAGACGCGGTCAGTGGCCCCGGGCGCGCTTGGCGGCATCACGCGGCCTGCCCACGTACACCGGGACATGCTGCGACAGCCGCACCGGCTCACGCCCCGCGTGCACACCGACGGCGAGTGCCCGGGCCGGGGCGGCTTCCCTGGAAGGCCGGCCACGAAGTGCCGTCGGGGTACCGCCATGACACGCTTGGACGTGGGGAAACTTCGCTGGGCCGGTTCGGTCGGCCGGATGATTCAGCCACCCAAGGAGGCCGAGATGACGAGTGACATCAACAGACCCGAAACCGGCACCAGCGACACGAATTCGCTGATTGCGTTCCGGTCCGGTTTGACCGTTCTCGCAGCAGCTCTGATGATCATCGGCGGAGCGATGGCGATCTTCGAGGGGATCGCCGCTATCGCGAAGGGTGGCCTGTTCCTCGCGACGCGTCACTATGTATTCGAGTTCAACCTGACGGGCTGGGGCTGGATCCATCTGATCCTGGGCATCCTTCTCGTCCTCGCCGGCTGCGCAGTCCTCAGCGGTGCCGTGTGGGCGCGCTTCTTCGGTGTCGCCATCGCCGGGCTGGGCGCGATCGCCAACTTTCTGTGGGTGCCCTACTACCCCTTGTGGGCAACCGTGCTCATCGCCATCAATCTCTTGATTGCCTGGGCGCTCTGCGCGGGCATGCACTACGAAGCGGAACGTGGCTAATACTGGCCGTACACGGCTCATCTTCGCGGACAGCGCCTGGTCCAACTCCGGCTCGTTACCCTTGGCCGGCTGCTCCTCGGTGACCTCCACGTCCGCCATTGCCCGGTCGTTTCCGGCCGGGCCCTGCGAGAAGTGTGTCACTGCCGTCGGCTGCTTTTCCGGCGTCGGGTCCTTCGCGGACGGGGCATCCCCCGGCGGATGACAGCTTGGGGGAGACGTTGAAGCCGGTCACCGTGGCGACCAGGTCCTCGGACCTGCACCTGGATCCGCACCTTGGGGCGAAGCCTTTGATCGCGGTCACTTCGCGGGATATCGAGACAATGTGGCGGTGAAATAAAAGCGAACCCCTGAGTCGCCCGTTGCGTTGGCGTCGCTCCCAAATTTCAAGACCAGAAGGATTGATGAAAAGTCCCTTCCAGGCGGGAAGGCTGTGCGTGCCATCGCAGATGCCATTCGTTCCGACTGGGCGATTTGGAGCCGGCTTATGGCTGGTTGCGACCTTTTATTGGTGAAGTCCTGGCCGTTCGATAAGCAGACTTCGATGATGGAATGCTCCGCCTTCGTCGTCAATTCGTGAGAGTTGAGCGAGCCGATGGGTGCAAGGCAGAATGTCCCTTTCCTCCCGACCGTCTGGGCCGCCGTCGAACGCCATGTGGAAGAGCATCGTGTCGGTCGTGACGGCTATCTCATGCATGCTCATCATGGAGGCGAGGTCCTGGACCGAACTGTCGCACCGACTTCAAGAGGGCTGTCAAGAAGGTGCTAGGGGGATGAGCCCTGGACAGCACACACGCTGCGGTACTTCTTTGCCAGTAGCGCCATCGCGGGCGGGGTTTCACTCTTGGAAGTTTCGCGCTGGTTTTGCCACTCGACGATCCAGATCACCGCTGACATCTATGGCCATCTCACCCCGGACGCCGGTGGCAAACTGAGGTCCGTGATGGATCAGCTGCTGACCGGCGCTAGCGTAGTTCGTGATGGTGGCGGGGCCGGTGCTGGTTCGGTGCTGGTTCTGGGAGCGGAGTGAGGGGCAACGTGCAGGTCGGAGCGTCACATTGAGGATTCTGCACACATCGGACTGGCACCTGGGGCGGTCGTTCCACCGGGTCTCCCTGCTCGAAGCCCAGGCCGCCTACCTGGACCACCTGGTGGCCACGGTGCGGGCACACGAGGTGGACGTGGTCCTCGTCGCGGGTGACGTGTACGACAGAGCCGTTCCGCCGCTCTCCGCCGTCGAGCTCTTCGACGACGTGCTGCACCGGCTCGCCGCCGCCGGTGCGCCCACCGTGATGATCTCCGGAAACCACGACTCGGCGCGCAGGCTGGGTGTCGGCGCGGGCCTGATCGAGCGGGCCGGAATCCATCTGCGTACCCACCCCGCCCACTGCGCCACCCCCGTCGTCCTGCGCGACGCACACGGCGACGTGGCGTTCTACGGGCTGCCCTATCTGGAACCCGCCCTGGTGAAGGACATCTTCAAGGCGGAGCGTGCCGGGCACGAGGCGGTGCTGACCGCAGCCATGGACCGGGTGCGCACCGACCTCGCGAGCCGCCCCGGCACCACCCGGTCCGTGGTGCTCGCGCATGCCTTCGTCGCGGGCGGCGAGCCCAGCGACAGCGAACGCGACATCACCGTCGGCGGGGTGGCCGCCGTACCCGCCGGAGTCTTCGACGGCGTCGACTACGTGGCGCTCGGGCATCTGCACGGCTGCCAGACCGTCACCGAACGGGTCCGCTACTCGGGCTCGCCGCTCGCGTACTCCTTCTCCGAGGCCGCCCACCGCAAGACGATGTGGCTGATCGACCTCGACGCCTCGGGCGCGATCGCCGCCGAACGCATCGACTGCCCGGTGCCCCGTCCGCTCGCCAGACTCCGCGGCCGCCTCGACATCCTCGTCGACGACCCCGCGCTGGAGCGGCACCGGAACTCCTGGGTGGAGGCCACGCTCACCGACCCGGTGCGTCCGGTCGAGCCGATGGCCCGCCTCGTCGAGCGGTTCCCGCACACCCTCAGTCTCGTGTTCGAACCCGACCGGGCCCCCGACGACCCGCTCGCCTCGTACGCACAGCGCCTCCAGGGGCGCGACGACCAGCAGATCGCGGAGGACTTCGTGGCACATGTGCGGGGCGGGACGTCGGCGGACGAGCAGGAGCGCACCGTGCTGCGCGGCGCCTTCGACCACGTACGGGTCGACGACGGTGTGCGCGAGGTGAACCGTTGAGACTCCACAGGCTCAGCCTCACCGCCTTCGGGCCGTTCGGCGCCACCCAGGACATCGACTTCGACGCACTCTCCTCGGCCGGGCTCTTCCTGCTCCACGGGCCGACCGGTGCCGGGAAGACCTCGGTCCTCGACGCGGTCTGCTACGGCCTGTACGGCGCGGTGCCCGGCGCCCGCCAGAGCCCCGGCACGTCGCTGCGCAGCGACCACGCCCCGGCCGGCCTCCCCACCGAGGTCACGCTCGAACTGACCGTCGGCGGCCGACGCCTCGAAGTCACCCGGTGCCCCGCACAGCCCCGCCCCAAGAAGAAGGGCAACGGCTTCACCACGGAGAAGGCCCAGAGCAGGCTGCGGGAGTACGACCCCGACGACGGCTGGCAGCCCCTGAGCCGCTCGCACCAGGAGATCGGCGAGGAGATCACCCAGCTCATCGGGATGAGCCGGGACCAGTTCTGCCAGGTGGTCCTCCTGCCCCAGGGCGACTTCGCACGTTTCCTGCGCGCGGATGCCGAGGCGCGCGGCAAACTGCTCGGCAGGCTCTTCGACACCCGCCGTTTCGCCGCCGTCGAGGAGCGCCTCGCCGAACTGCGCCGTACCGCCGAAGCACAGGTCAGGGCCGGGGACGAACGGATCCTCGCGATCGCCCAGCGGATCGCCCAGGCCGCCGGACCCGCCGCGCGTGAATCGCCGCTGCCCGGCATCCAGCCCGGCGAACCGGGGCTCGCCGACGGCGTGCTGGAGTGGGCCGCGGCGGCCCGCAGCAACGCCCGGGAACGGCTCGACATCGCTGCGTCCGTACTGGCCATGGCCGAAGGCCGGCAGTCCGCCGCCCGCCTGGCCCTCGACAGCGAACGCGAACGTGCCGCGCTCCAGCAGCGGTACGAGGAGACGCAGCGCCGCGCAGACGCACTCGAAGCCGGCCGTCCCGACCACGACCGGCACCGTGAACGGCTCGCGCGGGCCCGCAAGGCCGACCTCGTCGCTCCCGCACTGGAGCTGCGTGACGAGGCCGAGCGCGCGTACCGCACGGCCCGCGAGGCCCGCGACGATGCCCGGGCACTGCTGCCCGACACCCTGGCCGACGCCGGTGCCGAACAACTGGCGGAACTGGAACGGAGACTCCGCCAGGAACTCGGCGGCCTCGACGCCGCGCAGCGCGCCGAGCGGCGCAGTGTGCAGATCGACGCCGAGCGGGCCGGGCTGGAGCGCGAGGCCCGGGCCGACGACGAGCTGATCCACGAGGCCGAGGGCCGGCTGGCCGACTGGGAAGCCACCCGTTACGAGTTGCGGGCCCGCATCGAGGAGGCCCAGGAGGCCGCGACCCGCGCCGAACAGCTCGCCGGCCGACTGGAGCCGGCCCGCGCACGGCTGGAAGCGGCCCGCCGCCGTGACGCGCTCGCCATCCAGGCGTCGGCCGCCGCCGAGCGGCTGGCCGAGGCCCGTGAGCGGACCTCGGGCGCCCACGAGACGTGGCTGGAGCTTCGCGAACGACGGCTCCGCGACATCGCCGCGGAACTGGCCGCCGAGCTGGTGGACGGCGAGGACTGCAAGGTGTGCGGCTCCGCCGACCACCCCAGGCCCGCACGCGCCGGCGACGGCCATGTCGACCGGGCCACCGAGGAGCGGGCTCTCGACGCGTACCGGCGGGCCGAGGAGGCGCGCACGGAGGCGGACCGGGAGCTCGGGGTCGTACGCGAGAAGCACCTGGCGGCCCGCGCCGCCGCCGCACAGCCGATGGTGCCGCAGCCGAGGGACGGCGCCGCTGCCACCGACCCGGGTGCGTCCGGGCGGGGGGCCGGGGGCGTTGCGGTCGAGTCGGCCGTGTCCGCGTCGGTGGCTGGAGGCGTTGCTTCCGGGTCGGCACCGGCCGCGTCGGGCGCCGGGGCCGAGGTGGTTGCGACCGATGCGGCCCACGGCGAGCGGCCCCTTCGGGTTTCCGCGGACGAGCCCGTCGCCGATCCCACCGTCGCCGAACTCGCGGCGCTCGTCGAGGGGCTGACGCGCAGACATGCCGAGGCGCACCGGACCGCCGCCGGCACGCACGCGGCGCGCGAGACATTCGCCGTGGCCGAGCGGGAACACGCCGAGTGTCTCGAGAGCCGGCAACTGGCCGAGCGCCGGACCGCGGCCCGTACCTCCCTACGGGAAGGCCTGGACCGTGAACAGGCCACGCTGGAAGCAGAGTTGGCGGTCGCCCGCGGGGAGTCCGGCAGCGTCGCCGAGCACGCCGAGCTGCTGGAGCGCCGGGTCGGTCTGCTCGCCGCGGCCGCCGCGGCGGTGCGCGAGGAGGAGTCGGCCGCACAGCGCCGCAAGGAGTCCGACGGCCGACTCGCGGACGCCGCGTTCCGGGCCGGGTTCGACACCCCGCAGGCCGCGTCCGCGGTTCTCCTCACCGACGCCGAACAGCGCGGACTGCAGCGCCTGATCGACGCCTGGCAGTCCGAGGCGGCGGCCGTCGCCGACCGTCTCGCCGAGACCGCGACCCGAGCCGCCGCCGACGGCCCGCCCGCCGCGGTGGACGCCGCGCAGGCCGCGTACGACACGGCCGAACGGTTGCTGCGGGACGCCTCCGCGGCACTGGCAGCCGCACGCGAGCGCTGCGCCGAGCTGGGCAGGCTGTCGCGCAGCGCCACGGACGAGGTGCGCAGGCTCGGGCCGCTGCGTGAGGAGTACGACCGGGTGGCACGGCTGGCCGGGCTCACCGCGGGTACCTCTGCGGACAACGAACGCAAGATGCGGCTGGAGTCCTACGTGCTCGCCGCCCGGCTCGAACAGGTCGCCGCCGCGGCCACCGCACGGCTGCAGCGCATGTCGTCCGGCCGTTACACGCTGGTCCACTCCGATGCCCGCACCGGAGGCCGCCGATCGGGCCTCGGTCTGCACGTCGTCGACGCCTGGACCGGACGCGAACGCGACACGGCGACGCTCTCGGGCGGAGAGACGTTCTTCGCCTCGCTCGCCCTCGCGCTCGGCCTCGCCGATGTCGTCACCGACGAGGCCGGCGGCGTACGACTGGACACCCTCTTCATCGACGAGGGCTTCGGCAGCCTGGACGACCAGACCCTCGACGAGGTGCTCGACGTACTGGACTCGCTGCGCGAACGGGACCGCAGCGTCGGCATCGTCAGCCATGTCGCCGACCTGCGCCGCCGCATCCCCGCACAGCTCGAAGTGGTGAAGGAGCGACACGGATCGGCGGTACGGCACCGCACCGCGGGCGAGGTCAGCGGCTGATGGCGCGCCGGGGTAGCGGCGAGGAGTAGACGACGCTCGTGGTGACGGAGCCGAGGGCGCCGATCTTCCCCGAGAGCGCCTCCAGATGACGCATCGAGCGGGCGGTGACCTTCAGTACGCGCTCCACCGAATCCTGGGACCAGGGGCACGTCCCCGGCGCGGTCCATCTGCCGACCGCCCTCATCCCCGAACAGGCCCGCAACCTCCTCGACCCGGCCGTCCCCGTGGTCACGTACTGCTGGGGCCCCGGCTGCAACGGTGCAACACGCGCCGCGCTCGCCCTCGCCGAACTCGGCTACCAGGTCAAGGAGATGCTCGGCGGCTTCGAGTACTGGGTGCGTGAGGGCTTCGCGTTCGAGACCTGGCAGGGGCGCGAACGGCGCGACGCCGACCCGCTCACCGCACCGGTCGACTCCGACGACTGCGGCTGCTGACCGGCCGCGCCGGACGCGTGCCCCCTCTCTGCCGCCCCTGCCGGGGTGTTCCGCGAGTGGTGCGGAGGACCGGGGGCGACGGGAGGGGGCGAGAGGCAGATCAGAGCTTGGACAGCTCGTCCACGAGATCGTCGAGACCGAGCGGCCCCTGCGACAGCGCGGCCATGTGCCAGGCCTTGGCGTCGAACGCGTCGCCGTGCGCCTTGCGGGCGTTCTCCCGGCCGAGCAGCCAGGCACGTTCGCCCAGCTTGTAGCCGATCGCCTGCCCCGGCATCGAGAGATAGCGCGTGAGCTCGCTCTCCACGAAGTCGGCCGGACGGCCGCTGTGGTTGCCGAAGAACTCCTGGGCCAGGTCCGGGGTCCACCGCTCGCCGGGGTGGAACGGGGAGTCCGCCGGAATCTCCATCTCCGCGTGCATGCCGATGTCCACGATCACCCGGCAGGCCCGCATCATCTGCGCGTCCAGATAGCCGAGGCGGCGCTCGGCGTCCGGCAGGAAGCCCAGCTCGTCCATGAGCCGCTCCGCGTACAGCGCCCAGCCCTCGGCATTGGCGCTGACCTCGCCGATCGACGCCTGGTAGCGCGAGAGGCTGTCGGCGACATGCGTCCACTGGGCGATCTGCAGATGGTGGCCGGGCACGCCCTCGTGGTACCAGGTGGAGACCAGGTCGTACACCGGGAAACGGGTCTCGCCCATGGTGGGCAGCCAGGTGCGGCCGGGGCGGGAGAAGTCCTCGGACGGGCCCGTGTAGTACGGGGCAGCGGCGCCGCCGGGCGGGGCGATGCGGGACTCCACCTTCCGTACCCGCTCGGCGAGTTCGAAGTGCGTACCGTCGAGCGCCTCGATCGCCTCGTCCATCAGACTCTGCAGCCAGGCCTGGACCTCGTCGACCCCCTCGATGTGCTTGCCGTGCACGTCGAGATGGGCCAGCGCTTCCCAGGGACCGGCGCCGGGCAGGATCTTCTCGGCCTCGGTCCTCATCTCGGCGAGCAGCCGGTGGTACTCGGACCAGCCGTACGCGTACGCCTCGTCGAGGTCGAGATCGGTGCCGTTGAAGTAGCGCGACCAGCGCGCGTACCGCTTACGGCCCACCGTGTCCGGCGCGCCCTCGATCGCGGGGGCGTACACATCGCGCATCCAGTCGCGCAGCGCCACGACCGACTCCGTGGCCCGGCGGGCGCCGTCGTCCAGATCGGCGCGCAGGGACGCCGGGCCGGCGGCCGCGAAGTCATGGAAGAAACCCCTCCCGCCGTCGCCGGCCCACTCGTCGAGCTGGCCGATGAAGGTGGCGGTGGCGCGCGGGCCGCCGTACAGCTTGCGCTCCAGGCCGAGCGCGAGCGACTCGCGGTAGCCCTCCAGTGCGGCGGGAACCGCGCGCAGCCGGTCCACGACCGCCGCCCAGTCCTCGTCGGTCTCGGTCGGTGTCACCGTGAACACCTCACGGATGCTGTGCGGTGGGGAGGAGAGGTTGGAGACGGTGCGCAGTTTCTCGTCGGCCTCATGGACGGCGAGTTCCGCCGTGAGACGCTCGCGCAGAAGGCGGCCGCAACGGCGCTCGGCATCGCTGTCCGCGCCGGGCAGCTGTTCGGCGGCGTCGAGCTTCGCCAGGGTGGTACGGGCGAGTTCGGCGAGGGCTTCCTGCCCCGCGGGGGAGAAGTCGGGAAGGTGGCGCGAGCTCTCCGCGACACCCAGGTAGGTGCCGGCGATCGGGTCGAGCTCGATGAATGCGTCGACGTAGGCGTCGGCGACCTGGCGGGGCAGCGCGCTGCTGGGAATATCTGACATGCGGCCATCCTCGTACGTCGGGGGCCTGCGCGTCACCATTATTCGGCCTCGGTGGCCCGCCGGGCGTGCGTTCTCAGCCGCCCGTCCCGGGCCGTCCGGCGGCGGGTGGCAGCAGGGGTCCGCACTCCCACTGCTGGAAGATCAGCCGGGTCTCGACCCGTGCCACTTCACGGCGTGAGGTGAATTCGTCCAGCACCAGGCGTTGCAGATCCGCGGTGCCGGTGACCGCGACGTGGACCAGATAGTCGTCGGGCCCGGTCAGATGGAAGAGCGCGCGGGACTCGGGCAGCGTCCTGATGCGTTCGACGAACGGGCCGATGAGCTCTCTGCGGTGCGGACGGACCTGTACGGAGAGCAGCGCCTCCAGACCGCGGCCGAGCTTCGCCGGGTCCAGACGCAGTTGGTGGCCGAGTATGACGCCGGAGCGGCGCAGCCTGGCCACCCGGTCCAGGCAGGTCGACGGCGCGACGCCGACCTCGGCGGCCAGTTCGCGGTAGGTGGTCCGGGCATCGTTCTGCAGCAGCCGCAGAATGTGCAGATCCACCGGGTCGAGAACGACTGAATCGGCCATCTGCCGAACGTAACACGGGACACCTTCATGATCACCCGGCGTTTGTTCAGAGTGCCGTCATGGACACCGAAGCCTCGATGGCGCCCTCGACGACAACCCGGTCCAGGGCGCTGGCCACCGAAGCCGTGCACGCGGGCCGCGACGATCTCGCGGCGCTCGGCCTGCACGCCCCGCCGATCGATCTGTCCACCACCTACCCCTCGTACGACTCCAGGGGCGAGGCCGAGCGGATCGACACCTTCGCCGCCACCGGCGCGAGACTTGAAGGGCCGCCTGTCTACGCACGACTGGACAACCCGACTACGGCCCGTTTCGAGACGGCCCTCGCCCGGCTCGAAGGAGCGGAGAGCGCGGTGTCGTTCGCCAGCGGAATGGCGGCGCTCACCGCCGTCCTGCTGGTCCGGGCCAGTATGGGACTGCGCCATGTGGTCGCCGTCCGCCCGCTCTACGGCTGCAGCGATCACCTGCTCGGCGCCGGTCTGCTGGGCACCGAAGTGACCTGGACCGACCCGGCGGGCATTGCGGAGGCGCTCCGTCCGGACACGGGTCTGGTGATGGTGGAGACGCCCGCCAACCCGACGCTCGCCGAGGTCGACATCCGGGCGATCGCGCACTCCTGCGGTTCCGTGCCGCTGCTCGTCGACAACACGTTCGCCACACCCGTGCTCCAGCGTCCCGTCGAGCACGGCGCGCGGATCGTGCTGCACAGCGCCACCAAGTACCTCGGCGGGCACGGCGATGTGATGGGCGGGGTCGTCGCCTGTGACGAGGAGTTCGCGGCCCGCCTGCGGCAGGTCCGCTTCGCCACCGGCGGAGTGCTGCATCCGATGGCCGGGTACCTGCTGCTGCGCGGGCTCGCCACGCTCCCGGTGCGGGTACGGGCGGCTTCCGCGAGCGCCGCCGAACTGTCCCGTCGGCTGACGGCCGATCCGCGCGTCGCCCGGGTCCACTACCCGAAGCTGGGCGGGGCGATGGTCTCGTTCGAGGTGTACGGGGATCCGCACCGGGTGATTTCGGCCGTACGGCTCGTCACGCCCGCGGTCAGCCTCGGCAGTGTGGACACCCTGATCCAGCATCCGGCCTCCATCAGCCACCGCATTGTGGATGAGGGAGACCGGCAGGCGTCCGGCGTCGGGGACCGGCTGCTGCGGATGTCGGTCGGTCTGGAGGACGTCGAGGATCTGTGGGCCGACCTGTGTCAGGCGCTGAGCTCACAGGAGCCGGGCGGCCTCAAGGAGAGCGGTCCGCACGGCGTCGGCCGGCAGGGCCTCGGTCTTCAGGGGGGTGTCAGCGGCCGGCCTGCTCGTACGGAGGCAGTGAACGGACGGGAGTCGCATCCAGCCGGGCGGTAATGACCAGCGTGCCCTCCTCGATCTGGTAGTCCAGCGGGAGGGACAGCGCACGCATGGCCGCGACCATGCCGGTGTTGGACGACTGGGTGACGGCGTAGACGCTCTCGCAGCCTGCCTCGATGGCGAGCGCCACCAGGCGGCCGAGGAGTTCGGAGCCGATCCCGCGACGCTGCCACTCGTCCTCGACGAGGAGGGCGACCTCGGTCTCGTCACCGTCCCACAGGAGGTGGCCGAGGGCGACCAGCCGGCCCGAGGCCGTCTGCCCCGCCAGGGTGCGGCCGAAGCGTGGACTCAGCAGGTGGTCCAGGTAACGGTCGGCGTCACGGACCGGGCCGTGGTAGCGCAGCCGCAGCGTCTGCTCGGAGCAGCGGTCGTGCATGGCGAGGGCGGCTCCGAGGTCGCTGCGGTCCGCGCGGCGCACGGTGATCTCGTTGCCCTCGGGGAGCGTGAGGACGTGCTCGCTGCGCGGGACGCGGGGGCCGAGCCGGGCGTCCAGCTCCACCAGGGCGCGGGCCCGGGCGAACTCGGTCGGGGTGAACGGAAGATAGGGCCGCTCGATGGTGATGGCGCCTCCTGACGGGTCGCGCAGCCGCATCACCGTCTCCTCCAGCACACCCTCCACAGGGGCGGTCTCACCCGTTGCGCGGCCGGTGATCGAGACGGCGGGCAGCGAGTGGATCGTGCAGCGGCCGAGCAGCTGACGCAGGGCGAGGGGGAGTTCGGCCGCATCCAGGGCCGTACGCGTGGCGAGACCCAGGATGCGTGTCGGGGCGTCCACCAGGTCGTGCTCGTCCGCCCGCTCGATCCAGGTCGAGCCGCCCCCCGCTGCGGAGATCGCCCGGTTCAGCTGCTGCGCCTGGAGCGGGGCGGGGGCGCGCAGCAGGAACTCGTCGACCGTGCCCTGTGGCAGCGGGTGCGTCTGCAGGGTGAGGATGTCGACCCGGTGCCGGGCGAGCGTGCTGCACAGCGCGGCCAGACTGCCCGGGACGTCCCGAACGGTCGTACGCATCCGCCACAGCACCGTGCCCTCGGGGGAGGGGCCCGGGCCCATGGCGGCGGGAGCGGTCACGAGCGCGGTCGCGGCGGTGTGGCTGTCGTGGCCGCTATGGTTGTTGTTGTTGTTGGTGTTGCTGTTGGTGTTGTCGGACGGGGCTGTGCTGTCGGTACTGCCGGTATCGGTGATGAGGTCGGTACCGGTCGGCGGCGGGGCGTGGCTGTGGCGCCGTGCCCACCAGGTGTGGAACGCGGCTGTCACAGCCAGGGCCACGGCCGAGGCGATCAGGAGATACGGTCCGTCCGGCTGGTGCCCGATCAGGTTGGCGATCGCGTCGGCCACCGCGACGGCGGTGAACAGCGCGGCCAGTTCGGTCACGTCCCGCCGCCAGTGGTGGGAGCGGCGGGCAGTCTTGGCGGAGGTCGCATCAGTCATGCCTTCACTGTGACTGAGCGGTGTTGCCTGATCACGAACGCTTTGTGACTGATGGGTTAAGCGTGGATCTAGTCCCCTATCATCTATTTTGGCCGATTGATGTCTTGATCGATTGCGGTTCGGAGCAGTACGGCCGGCCCTCGAGCCCGGGCTGTGAGCCGGCGGTACGGCAGCTCCTGACCAGGCCGGGTAGCTCCTGTCCGGGCCCGGCGGGTGGGCCCGGCGGGCCCGGACAGGAGCCCTCGGGCCGGACGACGCCGCGCCGCCCGGACGCCGCCCGGACGCTGTCGCCCGGCCCGGGCGGAACCCATCGGCCTACAGGTCGCTGCCGGATACGCCACGATGTCCTGGGCCGTCACCTCGGCCCCGGACCCTGCTCCCAGGCCGTCCTCAGACGCACCGCTTGACGTACCAGCTGTGACGATCCGCCGCGCGCGGCCGTTTCGGCGAGCCCGGATATCGGCTCGGCACCCACCGGACCACAGTGCTCCACGCATTCGGCGGTCACGGAGAGCAGATCACTCAGCCCGCGAGGCCCCTTCTTGTGCGCCAGGAGCCCGGGCAGCACCCCCGTCAGCACGGAGAGCACCGTCCGGTACGCGCCGGTGGCAGCAGCCGTACGGGCGGAGTCCGCGAGCCGATTGGGTTTCACCAGGTTGTGTTCGAGGAGGATCGCCAACTCCCTGCCCAGCAACGCCGCGTCCAGCCGGTGCTGGGCCGCGAGTGTCAGTAGCGCGTCCACTGCCGACAGCCGGTCCTCCGGATACCGGGCTCCCATCGCGTACGCCACGGCCAGGTGGATGGCCTCGCCGGCCGGCCCGCCGAGTTCGACGAGCGTGGTCAGCGGCTCGGCCGTGCCCCGGATCTCGTCGATCGCACAGGTCGCGAGGTTCGGCAGCAGCCATGCGGCCAGTGTCTCGCCGTCCTCCGGCAGCGTGGCGGTCCAGGGCCACGGGCTCTCGCCCCAGTGACAGCAGAGCCGATGCGGGACGCGCGGATGGCCCAGCCAGTGGAAGGAACGAGGGAACTCCTGCTGGATGAAAGGGCGTTCCTCGGTGGCCACCAGGACACGCCGTGTCCAGTCGGTCGGTTGCTGCGCCCAGCCGCCGGACGAGGACCTTTGCCTCTCCAGATCGAACCGGTACACGGGCGCGACAGGCTCGTCGGCCCGCAGCCAGGCGGCCAGCAGGTCACCTTCCGGGGTGCCGAGCAGGCCGGCCGCTGCCGTTGCCTCGTGCTGACCGTCGCGTCGTACGCGCAGCAGGGCCTGGGCGAAATCGGCCTCTCCGGGCCGGATCCCGAGCTGTTTGTACGCATGCAGTCGATCGACGAGCACGGCCGGGTCGAGCGAGCCGGTGTGCCATGTCGGGACGGCCAACAGGAACGGCACGCCGCCGCTCAGCACGGCGTCGGCGGCCTCCCACAGCCGGGCCTTCATCACCCCGTCGAGCGCGGCATGGACGCAGGTCCCGGTGCCGGTCCAGGCGGCACGCCCGTCCTGCACGGCCCGAACAGGAACCCGTCCGAGCAGGACGGCCACGACGAGCTCGATGCCCGCGTCCGAGGTGAGCCACCGCTGGACGTAGGGCAGTTGGCCGTCGTCGAGCCACCACTGACCCGCCAGCGCCTCACGCAGCGCGTCGGCCAACGCCGACCGGTCGGTGCGGGCATGGCGGACCAGCCCGTCCAACGCCCGCTCGAAGGAGGTGATCTCCTGCGATGCGGACCTTGCAAGGACCGCCACCTCCTCGACGAGCTCGGGCAGCGTCGCCGGTACCGATTCCAGACGCCGCAGCGCCGGAGCGGGCGGCAGCAACTCCTCGTACGGCTCCGACGCCGACTGCTGGTCCGGCAGGTCGCCGAACACCTCGGCCGCCGTCGTACGGTGCACCGGACTCAACAGCGCGGCGGACAGGGAAAGTTCCTTCCGCACCGCGTCACCGACGGCGGGCAGGTGCCGGGCCACCAGTTTGAGTGCCCGCTCCTGAATGCCGATGTCCTCGTCCAGCGACGCGGGCAGGGTGCGCTGGTAGTAGCGCGCGGATGCCACGTCCGCCACGGCCAGCAGGCCGCGGGCAGCGATCCTCGGCGATGTGAGAAATCCGGAGAAAAACCGGGGGTGCGACTCGGTGCCCCGCGGTGTGAGGCCACCGGAAGTCTCCAGGCCGAGGTTCTGCCCGGCCTGCGAGAACTCCCGGGCGGACGGGCGTGAGTAGGCCAATGCCAGCACGGATCGGGTCATGCAACAACGGTAGAACCCAGCACTGACAATCGGCCCCGGACCGCCGCCCGGGGCCTTGGCGCAGCAGGCCGGTTCACTGTCCTACGCGGCCCGGCTGCAGCACCTTGCTGAACAGGACCGAGCCACCCTGCGCCCGCAGCCGCACGGTCAACTCGCCGCTGTGGCCGTCGATGTCGACCTCGCCGAAGAACTGCGGAGTCTCCATCGGCGACACGTTCGCGCGGTCGGGCGCCCGCACGAAGACCCGGTCGGGACCGAATGTCGCGTCGAGTGCGTTGGCCGGGAACTGACCGGCGGCCAGAGGGCCCGACACGAACTCCCAGAACGGGGCGAAATCCTTGAACGCCGCACGCTCGGGCTCGTAGTGCTGCGCCGATGTGTAGTGCACATCGGCCGTCAGCCAGACGGTGCCGGTGATCTTTCGGTGCTTGATGTACCGGAGCAGTTCCGCGATCTGGAGCTCACGGCCGAGCGGCGCTCCGGGATCGCCCTGCGCGACCGCCTCGAAGTCTGTCGCACCGTCCGTGACCACCAGCCCCAGCGGCATGTCCGCGGCAATCACCTTCCACACCGCGCGGGACCGCGACAGCTCGTGCTTCAGCCAGCCGAGCTGCTCGGCGCCGAGGATGCCGGTGGTGTCGTCGGGCTGCCGGCCGGGGGAGTTGGCGTTGCGGAAGGACCGCATGTCGAGAACGAACACATCGAGCAGCGGACCGTGCCGCACCACGCGGTGCATCCGGCCCTCGCCGACCGAGGCACGCAGCGTGGACACCGGGAAGTACTCGCGGAACGCCCGCATCGAACGGGCTGCCAGCACGTCGACGTTCTTCTCTGTGTAGCGGGAGTCGTCGAGGATCTGCCCCGGGTACCAGTTGTTGCGCACCTCGTGGTCGTCCCACTGAACGATCGAAGGCACCTGTGCGTTGAACCGGCGAACATTCTCGTCGAGGAGGTTGTAACGGAAGTTCCCGCGGTACTCGGCAAGGGTCTCCGCGACCTTCGCCTTCTCCTCGGTGGTGATGTTGCGCCAGACCCGCCCGTCGGGCAGGTTCACGCTGGGCTCGATCACCCCGTCCGCGTAGATGTTGTCGCCGCTGCAGAGAAAGAAGTCCGGGTCGAGGCGGCGCATCTCGTCGTACACCACGTAGCCGCCGATGTCCGGGTTGATGCCCCAGCCCTGGCCCGCGATGTCGCCGGACCACAGGAAACGCACCCCGTCCCGGCGCCGGGCGGGCGCGGTACGGAAGGTTCCGTACACCGGTTCGCCGGTGCGGCGGGGGTCCTCGGGGGCCGCGAGTGTGACCCGGTAGTGCACCTGCTCACCCGGCGGCAGCCCGTAGAGCGGTGTCGTCCCGGTGAAGTCGGTGCCGGAACCGAGCAGCGGACCGTGCCAGGTGCGGGCCCGCCGGAAGGACTCCGTCGCCGACGTCTCCACGACCATCCGTGCCGGGCGGTCCGAACGAACCCACACCAGCGCCGAGGACGAGGTGACATCGCCCACCTGCACGCCCCATGCGGCGCGCGGCCGCCCCGACAGAGCGAAGGCGGGGGCTGCGGCACCCACCACGGGGAGCGTGAGCGCGGCCGATGCGGCGAGCGAACCGCGCAGCACACCACGGCGGTCGAGGGACGGAATACACGGACGGTACGACATCGAGGCGCCTCCGGGCAGTGGTCAGCGGACGAAGCGGGGTGGCTGGTCGGCCGACCCCACCCTTGTGCCCGTCGGCAGCGCGCACACCAACCTCAGATGAACACCCGGCTCCGGCTCTCACCGATGTCCGGTCCTTTCGCATCCCGCTGAGCCGCCGCCAGCAACCGCACCCCTTCGGCGATATCCCGGGGAGGCAGATGCGCGTAGCCGAGCACCAGGTTCACCGTTCGGTCCGCTGAGGGCTTGGTGCCGAAGTCGGTCAGTGGCCGCAGGGCCACTCCGGCCTCGTCCGCGCGCGCCATGAACACCGGCTCGGGGCCGTACCGTTCCGGCAGTCGGGCGATGATGTGCAGACCGGCGGCGATCCCGCTCACCTCGGTGCCGGGGAAGTGCTCCGCCAACGCCGCGGTCATCGTGTCCCGGCGCTCACGGTAGGCGCGCTGGCAGCGGCGCAACTGCCGGTCGTAGCCGCCGCGCCCGATGAAGTCGGCGAGGACCGCCTGGTCGACGGCCGGATTGCCCAGATCCATCGTGCGTTTGCGCGCGACGATCTCGTCGGTCATCGTCGCCGGTGCGACCAGCCAGCCCAGCCGCAGCCCTGGGGCCAGCGATTTGCTCACCGAACCGGTGTACGCGACATGTTCCGGGTCGAGACCCTGCAGCGAGCCGACGGGCGCGCGGTCATATCGGAAGTCGCCGTCGTAGTCGTCCTCCACGATCAGCCCGTCCGTGGTGCGTGCCCAGTCCAGGAGCCTGCCCCGCCGGGCGGCGGAGTAGGCGATTCCGGTGGGGAACTGGTGTGCCGGAGTGGTCACGACCGCGCGGACACCTGAGCGTCCGAGAGCCTCGGCGGCCAGTCCCTCGCCGTCGAGCGGCAGCCCGGTCGTGGTGATGCCGGCCGATGCGAAGAGCGCGGCATGCTCGGGGCTGCCGGGATCCTCGACGCCGACGGTCCGTACTCCCCGCCCGTGCAGAACGAACCCGAGCAGGGTCATCGCCTGCGCCACGCCGGAGCACACCACCAGGCGCTCCGGATCGGCGACCACTCCCCGGCGCCTGGTCAGCAGGGCGGCCACGGCTTCGCGCAGTTCGGGCAGCCCACGCGGATCGGGATAGCCGAGTGTGCTGTGCGGCAGCCGGTCGAGCACCGAACGGTGGGTGGCGGTCCACGCGCTGCGCGGAAACAGTGACAGATCCGGTGTACCGGGACGGAAGTCCACACGTGCGCCCGGCGCGCGCGGAGCGCGATCGCGCGCCCTCGGGGTGGCGGCCCGAACGGTCCCGCTCACCCATGTGCCCGCACCCCGTCCGCTGCGCAGGTACCCCTCCGCGGTGAGCTGTCCGTACGCCTCGGTGACCAGTCCCCGCGACACCCGCAGATCGGCGGCGAGCGCACGGCTGGACGGCAGTCTCGTACCCGGAACCAGACTGCCGGAGCGGACGGCTTCGCGCAGTGCCGACTGGAGCGCGCGACCGCGCCGACGTGCCGGGGCGGCGGGAGCCGGAAGCAGCAACTCCCAGGCAGCGGAGCCGAACTCCCCGGTCTCCACACGGTCCGATGGTGGATTGGTCCTTGAAGGCGTCATGAAAGTGGACCTTAAACCGGACCACAGGGCTGCCTAGCGTCGACTCCATGAACGTCACTTCTCTGCGCGGGGCGCTCCTCGCAGCCTTCGCCTGCATGCTCGTGGGCGCCTCCTTCACCGCCAACAGCATCCTCGGCCACTACCCGTACGCGGGCGGCCAGGCACTGCGGTACGGCCTTGCGGCGCTGTTGCTCCTGCCCCTCGTGGCCCGCGACGGACAGTCCCGCCCGGCTGCCGGGCTGCGTGCTCTCACCCTGCGCGAGTGGGGACGGCTCGCGTTGCTGGCAGCCGTGGGCATGGTCGGCTTCAATCTGGCTGTCCTCGGGGCGGAACGCTCCGCGGAACCCGCCGTTCCAGGAGTGTTCGTCGGCTGCGCTCCGATCCTCGTCGCCGTTCTCGTGCCGCTGCTGGACGGGCGTCGGCCGACGCGAACGGTCCTGTACGCGGCCGCGCTCGTAGCCGCCGGAGCGTTTACCGTCCAGGGATGGGGCCGTACGGACCTGGCGGGCATCCTCTGTTCGGTCGGCGCGCTGGCGGGCGAGGTCGGCTTCGCCGTCCTCGCCGTACCGGTGCTGCGCCCCCTGGGGCCGAAGCTGCTGTCCGCCACGGTCTGCGGCATCGCCGCCGCGGAGTCCGTGCTGCTCGGTGTACTGCTCGACGGCGGGGGCGTTCTGCGGACGCCGACACCTGGCGAGGCCATGGCGCTGCTCTGGCAGGCGGCCGTGGTCACCGTCGTCGGTTTCGTCTGCTGGTACATGGGCATGCAGCGCATCGGCGCCGAACGCGCCACGCTCTTCTCCGGCCTGATCCCGGTCTCCGCCGCGCTGAGCGCACCGCTCGTCGGCACCGGTTCGTACGGCATCCCGCAGGCCGGCGGCAGCCTTCTGGTCGGTCTGGGCGTGGCGCTGGGTTCCGGATTACTTGCGGGGCGCGACGTGGCGCCGGGCGCCGATTCAACGACTGGTGCCGAGGATGACGCGCGCCACGACGGCCGGATCGTCGTTCATCGGAACATGGCCGCAACCGGGCAGCCGCACCAGCCGGGTACCGGGGATGGTGTGCTTGGCCCTGATTCCCTGACGGCGCAGCAACAGCCGGTCGCGGCTGCCCCAGGCGACGGTCACGGGCAGCCTCGGCACATCGTCGGTGAACGCGACACTCCGCCCGACGGCAAGCGTCTGGTGGAAACCGGTCGCCTCGCGCAGGGCGACGGTCTCCGCGACAACGGCACCGGGTGAACGGCGGCCCGGCCGGGCGTAGATGGTGCTGGTCAGGGCCGCCCGTCCGGCCGCGCTGCGCGAGAGCCGTTCGATCACCGGCATCGGCATCGACAGTGCGCTCTGCCGCATCGCGCGCAGTGTCCCGAACGCATAGCGACGCTCACCCTCCGTCCAGAAGCCGGCGGGCGACAGCGCCGTCACCGATCGCACGAGATTCTCCCGGTCCAGCTCCAGCGCCAGCAGACCACCGAGCGAATTGCCTGCCACGTGGGGACGGTCCAGGCCGAGCTGCGCGCGGAACGCACCGAGCACCGGGACCACACTCGCCAGGTCGCACGGAACCGTTGTTTTGATCATCAAGTGATTTCAGCAATCCCGGCGTTTCCGCCGGAATGGTCCGTAACGGGTCACCAGGGCGTGAGTTGTGCTCTGGTGGCTTGTTGACGGTCTCCCGTTTCCTTCCCGGCCCGGGGGCTGGGGATTGTGCCGCCTGCCCGCCCCGTCCCGGCGTTGCGGCGCGGGCGGGTGCTGCGGGTCTTGCGGTCGGCTCCACGGGGTTTCGACTCCGCCTTGGCGGGGTCCAGGTCTCCGGCCACTCCGGTACCTGTTGTGCGGGCCGCGAGGGCGACCAGGTTGTGTCCGGCGTTTGCGTCCCGGTCGATGACGAGTCCGCAGTTGTCGCACTCGAAGACGCGCATGCTGAGGGGCAGCTTGGCTTTCACCGCACCGCAGCGCGAGCAGGTCTTCGAGGAGGGGAACCAGCGGCCGGCAACGACGAGTCGCGTGCCGTGCCGACGGGTCTTGTAGGTGAGCTGGCGTCGGATCTCGCCGAACGCGGCATCCGCGACCCGGCGGGACAGGCGCCGGTTTCGGCCCATTCCGGCCACATTGAGGTCTTCGATGACGATCGTGCCGTACTCGGAGGCGAGGCGGGTCGTCATCTTGTGGAGGGTGTCCTCGCGGAGGTTCGCGACCCGGTGGTGCACCTTGTTCCGCGCCCGGTTCGCCTGCTCCCAGCGCTTCGATGCCTGCCGACCGGTGCGCCGGTCGGGGCCCTGGCGGCGCGAGACGACACGACTGGCGCGGCGCAGCTGCTTCTGCGCGCGGTCGAGGTGGCGTGGGTTGGGTTCCGTAGCCAGGACACCGTCGCTGTCCGCGAGGACGGCGAGGGTCTTGATGCCGAGGTCGACACCGACCGACGCGTCCGGACGGGCGACCTTCACCAGCTGATGCTTCTCCTCGACCTGCAACGACACGAACCAGCGGCCCCGGTCCAGACGCACCGTCGCGGACAGGATCCGCATGTTTCCCGCGTCGGCGAGGGCGCGCAGGTCCGCCCGGTGTTCATGGAGGCGGATGGTGCCGATCCTGGGCAGGGTGATGTGCCTGCCGTCAGGTTCGATACGGATCGTTCCGGTGGTGAACCGGCAGGTCAGGGACGCTTTCCGCTTCGACTTGAAGCGGGGGATGCCCATCCTCGGGCCCTTGCGCTTACCGCTCTTCGACTTCGCGTAGTTGTCGAACGCCGCCGACGCGCCTGCCAGGCCGGTGTTGTACGCCTCTTTGGAGTTCTCCTCCCACCAGTCGGCGAAACGTGGGTTGGTGCGTTTGTCCTCGTTGAACGCCTTGCGCAGCGAGGGCAGCGACCACGACCGCCATGGGGTCAGCTCGTCCTCGCAGATGCCGTAGGACTGCTCGGCCTTGCGCTGCCACCACGCGGCGGTGATGTACGCGACCGCCCAGTTGTACGCTGCCCTCGCGGCACCTGCGTGCGAGTGCAGGTGGCGGCCGGCCGTGGCGTTCGGGTCCAGCGCGAGCTTGTACGCGAGGACGGTGAAACCGGGCCGGGACTTGAACTTCTTCATCCGGCCACCTCGGGGCCGGTGGCAACGGCGACTGCCTGGGCGGCGCGGTTCTTCGCCAAGCGCCGGCCGTACAGGCGTGCGCACATCGAGGTCAGGACCTCGGTGATATCCCGTACGAGATCGTCGGCGGTCTGGCCCGGGTCAAGGACGAGCAGGCGCCGCCCCGAGGCCGAGAGGGCGGCCTCCAGGTGCTCGACGCCGAACGGGGCGAGGCGGTCACGGTGCTCGACCACGATCGTCCCCACACCCGGGTCGGCGAGCAGCCGGTGCAGCTTGCGACGGCGCCCGTTCAAGCCGGAGCCGACCTCCGTCACCACGTCAGCGACCGCGAGACCCTGGGACGTTGCGCCTTGAACGGTCCGGGCGACCTGGCGCTCCAGGTCCGCTTTCTGGTCACCGGACGAGACACGGCAGTACGCCACGACCCGTCCCGCAGCCTGCGGGACGGACTCGGTCACGAGCCATGTACCCGACGGCGTCTGGACAACCGGGACCGGCATACGGCCCTCCTTCGCCCAGGTCCACGCGGTCTGGTAATGCACGCCGTTACGCGCCGCCCACTCGGAAAGCTTTACAACATCAGGATATTCACCCAGGATGACCGATATCCGCTGAAAGAAATGGGAACTGTTGTTCACCCCCTCGGGCAGTGCCGGGGAGGTACCGAAACCGGGAAGGTCCACGGCTGTCACGTCCCGTTCCGCAGCCAGGACGGACAGCACCGGATACCAGGCCTGACAGTGGTGACCAATGCCGTGGAGCAGCAGCAACGGCTCACCGGAGTCCACGCTGACCATGCTCCAGTCGATTCGCTCCAACGCGTCGGCGTCGGTCAGGACGGCCTGGTAGATGCCTTCCCACGTGCCGTCCGCCGACCAACGGCGGTGGCGCTCGTAGACCGTTTTCCATTTGCCGAACCGCTCGGGCAGGTCCCGCCACGGGACGCCTGTACGTATCCGGAACAGGATCCCGTTGATCACCTTGCGGTGATTAATCCAACGCCCGCCGCGGCAGCCGGACTTCGGGAGCCGCGGCGCCAGTCGTACCCACTCATCGTTTGTCAGATCGCCCCGCCCCACAAGCGAAATAGTGCTCCAGGAACGGGGCGTTCACATGATCCGCCGGACAGGGCCTAGACGCAATGCCGGTGATTTAGGTCTTCTTCCGGGAGGTCGGGGCTGGTTTGGTGGGTCCGACGAGGGTGATGACTGGGGTGTCCAGCCTGGGCTGGTTGTTGTG
>NZ_JBHVSY010000035.1:0-81388 GCF_042884935.1 Streptomyces sp. NPDC058092 | reverse complement strand
GGTGGAGCCATGAATCCCACCGCAAGACCGCACGAGCCAACACCGTCGAGGACTACATCGCAGCGTAATCAACCGGCCACCCGACAGGCTCTCAGGCGGCGAACCCACGAAGGAGTCAGCGAGATGTCCACGACCACGGCGCACCACCCCCACCCCGCGCACGCGCACCAGCACGCCCCGGGATGCGGCCACGTGGCGATCCCGCACAACGACCACATCGACTACGCGCACGACAGCCACCTGCATCGCGTCCACGAAGACCATGTGGACGAGTGCGTGAATCCGGCGCACTCGGTGCACGAAGGGCACGAACACCAGCACGGACTGGACTGCGGCCATGTCGCCGTGCCGCATGAGGACCATGTCGACTACGTCCATGACGGCCATCGGCATGCCTCGCACGACGGGCATTGGGACGATCACTGATCAACCACTGCGGCTGGAGGCCCGTCGGCATCGGCCGATCGGGTGACATGCACGGACATGACAGGCGCCGGACCGGATCGCAGAAAATGTCTCACCATTCCGGTCCGTGTACCGCCGCCACCACCTGGAAGGGGAGATCTGCTTCGCCCACAAGGCCAACAGGTCGAGCGCGCTGGTACGCCGGCTGGCGACCACCGACGCGGCCAGGGATGTCGACTCGCTCGACGAACAGGCCGGCAGACCTGACTGGGTGTCGAAGGGTTCGCCGTCACGAGCGGCAATCATCAGCTTGGCGCGCCGACTCTCCGCGAGCCCTTTGGTGAGAAAGGACTCGGACTTCTCACGTCCACTACTGTAACCGGCGATCGAGGTCTCGGCCCATTTGAAGGTCAACCGGCCTGACCCCAACACCCCACCCACGTCCGGAGATCCGAGAAACAGTGCGTAGCTCCAGTGCCACTTCGTGATCGCGTCTGTGGCGTCACTCGTGTGGGCCGTATCAGGAGGAGCCGTCCCGCCCGCCGCGCAGGCCTTCGCTGGTGACGAAGTAGAAGACCGGGAGGAGAACGAACACCGCAATCGCCAGCAATGGTGCGATGAACACTCCAAGAAGCCCTGCGACGGTGTAGGCAAGCGCTCCGGCCCACGAGCGAAGCCGTCCGTGCCGTACGTACGTGTCCTCCACGTCAGGGTCCATCAGCTCGGGTCGCCGGGCGAGCTGATGGTAGAAGGCCACCCAGCTCAGGCACATCGCTGCGGCAAGGCCGGCGTAGAGAGCAACGGCCACCCGCGCGTCAGAGTCCGTAAGGTCGGTCTGCAGTGCGTCCGCGACCACCGCTGTGGGGAAGGACAGCGCCGCCGTGGTGAGCAGGAGAAACAGGTTGGCAGCATGTAGTCCGCGGTCCATGGCCCTGATGCGGACGAAGGCCTGGTGGTGGTTGAGCCAGATCACCGCAACATAGCCGAATGACGCCAGGTAGCCGAGGTAGGCAGGCCACTGAGCCAGCAAAGCCCGGCCAAGGCCGCCCGGCTTGTGCGGCGGACCAGCGAGGTTGAGGACCAGGAGCGTGACGGCAATGGCAAACACACCGTCGCTGAAGGCCTCGGCCCGTGTGGTCTCAAAACGAGAGAACTTGCGAGGGGAGGTACGGGACAAGGTGGCTCCTGAAGTTCTTGACTCGTGTTCGATGCGGGCGATTTCCGTCGCGGCGCATCCTCGGGGGCTCGGTCCGTCCGCCAGTTCTTGAGCCAACCACGTCCGTGCACTCCGTCGGTCTGACCGTGACCCCGCGAGCGGGTCCGGTGCCTCTCTGGGTTCCGAGCTGCACCAGCTGCCGCTTGCAGCGGTGACGGATCATAAGTATCGGTGCCGTCTCCTTCACCACGTCCGACGAGAAGCGTACTGTGCGCTCCCGGACAAGAAGATGGCGCGGACGGAGAAGTCAGCGCTCCGCCCGCTCGTGGCGAACCTGGGCCGCGGCTCAGCAGACTGTCACCGGACCGAGCGGGGCGGGCAAGTCCAGCCTGCTGGCCGCGGCGGCGGGCTGTCCGCCCCGCACGAGGGACGCGCGCTCCACGTGGTGGACGGACAGGCCGTCCCCGCCGATCCCGGCCGGGTCTCCTGGGTGGGCCAGCCGGCGCACCAGGTGCCCGGCACCCTGCACGAGAACCTTCTCCTGGCCCGGGTCGGCCCCGCCGGGCGCCTGCTGTCCCAGGGGCAGCGCAGACGCCTGGCCACCGCTCGCGCCGTACTGCGGCGCCCCCCGGTGCTGCTGGACGAGCCCACCGCCGGTGTGGACCGTCCGACCGCCGAGGCGCTGCTGGAGGCGCTGTTCCAGGCGCCGCCCGAGACCTCGGTGGTGATCGCCGTGCAGGAACAGGACCTCGGCCTGCCGACCCGGCAACCGTCCGCGGTCGTCCGCCTGGGCCGGACCGCCGTCGGCGGTCCGGCGGCGCTCGTCGGGACCGGGCTCAGTCGAAGTGCAGATCGGACAGCTGCCGTTCGAGCACGGTGGCCTCGTCCTCGCCCTCGGGTGCCGGTTCATCCGGGCACGCGGCCATGAGGGCGGACAGCTCGGCGCCCGCCCGCCGGATGCGCGCGGGCAGCCCCTCGGTGTACGCGTCACCGCCCGGCCCCCGGTCCTCGGACGCCGCGTACACGGCGGTGGGGGCAACGGCCGCGCGCAGATAGGAGAACAGCGGGCGCAGCGCGTGCTCCAGGACCAGGAAGTGGTGAGCCGTACCTCCGGTCGCTGCGATCAGGACCGGCTTGCCGGTCAGGGCGTCCGGGTCGATGAGGTCGAAGAAGGACTTGAACAGGCCGCTGTAGGAGGCGGTGAACACGGGTGTGACCGCGATCAGTCCCGCGGCGCCCGCCACCGAGTCGATCGCGGCGGCCCCGGGGGCGGCGGGAACCCGGTCACGAGGTCGTTGGCGACGGCGACGGCCAGTTCGCGCAGTTCGACGACCTCGGTCTGCACGTCGAGGCCCCGGGGGGCGAGTTCGCCCTGGACCGCCCCGGCGAGACGGTCCGCGACCAGGCGGGTCGAGGACGGGGTGCTCAGCCCCGCGGAGACGGCGACGAGCTTCATGCGGCGTTCACCTCTTCCTGGGCCTTGAGCAGCGACGCATGCGTCGGCGCGTCCGGTACCTCGGCGGGGTGCCCCTTCGCGAACTCCTCGCGCAGGACGGGCACCACCTCTTCGCCGAGGATGTCGAGTTGCTCCAGCACGGTCTTCAGGGGCAGGCCCGCGTGATCCATCAGGAACAGCTGGCGCTGGTAGTCGCCGACGGTCTCCCGGAAGGCGAGGGTCCGCTCGATGACCTGCTGCGGGGAGCCCACCGTGAGCGGTGTCTGCTCAGTGAAGTCCTCCAGGGAGGGTCCGTGGCCGTAGACCGGGGCGTAGTTGAAGTAGGGGCGGAACTCCCGTACGGCGTCCTGCGAGTTCTTGCGCATGAAGACCTGCCCGCCGAGCCCGACGATCGCCTGCTCGGGCGTGCCGTGCCCGTGGTGCGCGTACCGCCGCCGGTACAGCTGGGCCATCCGCCTCGTGTGCTCGGCAGGCCAGAAGATGTTGTTGTGGAAGAAGCCGTCGCCGTAGAACGCGGCCTGCTCGGCGATCTCCGGCGAGCGAATCGAGCCGTGCCGGACGAACGGCGGTACGCCGTCCAGCGGCCGGGGCGTCGCGGTGAAGCCTTGAAGGGGCGTGCGGAACGTGCCCTCCCAGTCCACGACGTCCTCGCGCCACAGTCGGCGCAGCAGCGCGTAGTTCTCCCGGGCGAGCGGAATGCCCTGCCGGATGTCCTGCCCGAACCAGGGATGGACGGGTCCGGTGTTTCCCCGCCCCGGCATCAGGTCCACCCGGCCGTCCGCCAGGTGCTGGAGCATCGCGAAGTCCTCCGCGATCTTCACCGGGTCGTCGGTGGTGATCAGTGTCGTGACGGTGGACAGGATCAGCTTCTCGGTGCGCGCGGCGACGTAGCCGAGCAAGGTCGTCGGGGACGACGGTACAAACGGCGGGCTGTGGTGCTCGCCGGTCGCGAAGACGTCCAGGGGCGTCCAGGGGCACCTCCTCCGCCTTGAGCGCGATAGCGACATCGCCTTGATGCGCTCGTGCTCCGACGGAGTGCGGCCGGTGGTCGGATCGGACGTCACGTCTCCGACTGTGAAGATGCCGAACTGCATGGGACCCTCTTCTTTCCGGCAATCATACGAGGAGGGGAACGCTAGGCGCCGGTCGGACGAGCGTCATGACTGTGCGTGCACGGGGTCGAGTCCTCCAGCGCCCATCTCGGGCGAGTCCGCGTCGTGCGCTGTCGTCCGTGACGGAAGATTGCCGTCGGGGCCGACTTCAGATCCGATGCCCCGGTGCAGAAGAGGGAGTTCATCCATGGTGCAGGAGCCGATCCTGGTGTTGGCCGCGACGGGCGGGCAGGGCGGTGCCGTGACCGGCGCGCTGCTGGCCCGCGGGACCCGGATCAGGGCGCTGGTCCGCGACCCCGGTCAAAGTGCCGCGCAGCAACTGGCCGATCAGGGTGTCGACGTGGTGGCGGGTTCCCTGAGCGATCCCGGGTCGCTCGCCGCGGCCATGAAGGGGGTGGCCGGTGTCTTCGCGTTCACCACGCCCTTCGAGGCCGGTGTCGAGGCGGAGGTGGAGCAGGGGCGGGCCATCCTCGCGGCTGCGGCGCGGGAACGCGTTGCGCATCTCGTGTTCAGTTCGGTCGCCGGGGCCGACCAGGACAGCGGAGTACCGCATTTCGAGAGCAAGGCTCGCATCGAGGCGGAACTGGGCGCGGGCGATGTGCCGTACACGATCCTGGGTCCGACGTACTTCTTCGACAACGCGCTCGGCGGAGGGCGGCGCATCCTCGACGGCGTGCTCGATCTGCCGCTGCCGCCCGATCGGCCGTTGCAGCAGCTCGCCCGGCACGACCTCGGCGCGTTCGCGGCGGAAGTGCTGCTCAACCCCGCTCCGTACGTCGGGCGGCGCATCGAACTGGCCGGCGACGCGCCCACGCCCACGCAGATGGCGGCCGCGCTCGGTACGGCGCTGGGACGCGAGGTCCGCCACGAGTACGTACCGCTCGCGGCCATCGGCAATCCGGACATGCACGCGATGTGGTCGTTCTTGAACGGGCCCGGCTACCGCGTCGACATCCCCGCCCTCCATGCCGCCCACCCGGAGATCCACTGGACCGGCTTCGCCGACTGGGCACAGCGGACCTGGGCGAGCGCCGGCTGAACCGGCCGTCCGGCGACGACCGGCTCGCCGGGCCGCGCGCACGAGCGCACACGGCGAGCCATGCCGCCCCCGGATCTCACGGATTCACGCGATGTGGCGAACAGCCGCGCTGGGACGGTGTGTCCGGAAAGTGCACCGGCCGAAGGACGGAGATCATGTCGCCGGACTCCTCGCAGATCGCCGAACTGGCCGCGCAGGGCCTCACCAACCGCGACATCGCGGCCCGGCCGTACCTCTCGCCCTGTCGTTCCTGCCGATACGGGGTAATCCACTCGGCCGTACTGATCGGCTCTACCTGCTCGTCCGCCCCGCCGAAGCGTGGGTGTTGCGCTGCTGTACCGCTGTACGTCATGGCTGCACGCGCGCCCCGGCCTTCAGCCGACGCGGCGAACGAGGAGACGGTGAGTGGGCGAACGGCGTCGACCAACCTCGTGGGGCGGGGCTGGGCACCACCTGGTCAGTCCAGTCCCCACTGTGACGAGGAAAGACGTCTGGCAGGCGCCCTTGCCCGGCTCTCCTGACGCAGCGTGTCGAGATTCCGGCCCAGCTCCCGACTCCGCCCAGGTACGTCCCACCTCTGTCCAGCCGTTCCGGGGCAATTCCCGGCGGAGGGAGCGAGGCGGACTTCATGTCCAGAGCTGTTCGCCGAGAGTCCCGGCTGATGCGGCGCCGGGCAGGACGTAGGCCACGGCCGAGGCCCGGTGTTGAAGGAACGGAGTGAGGGCGTCGCGGGCGGCCAGGCGGTTCTGGACGCGGGTGAACTGGGCGGGGTCGCGCATGAAGGCACAGAAGAGAAGGCCGCGGTCGATCGGGCCGTCGTCGTAGCTGTAACTGCGGCGGAGCATACGGGCACCGCCGTCGAAGCGGGGGCTGGCGAGACGCACGTGGGCGGTGGCGGGGATGACGTAGGAACCATCGGGGTTCTTGGCGTAGATGTCCGGCTCGTCATGCTCGGCGGTGCCACTGAGGGCGACGCCGTCGCGGGCACGGCGGCCGATCACCCGGTCGCGCCGGCCCTCGGAGAGGGCCGCGAAGCCGGTGACGTCCATGCTGATCCTGCGGTAGACCAGAACGGTGCCGTCCCCGTGTGCTCCGGGTGGGCCCCAGACCCACTGCTCGGCCGCCACGTGATCGGGGTTGGCCGTGCCGTCCTTGGAGCCGAACAAGTTGCGCGGGGTGGTGCCCGGGGCCGTGTGGGGCAGGAAGCCGGACTGGGTCCAGCGCGGCACGGCGCCGGCGGCGTGTGCGGCCGTGCCGACGAGTTCGGCAACGACGGTGAGCGTCCAGCGGTCGGCTGCGCACAGTTGGACCAGAAGATCGCCGTTACTGCGGCGCGGGTCGAGGCGGTCGCCGGGGAACGACGGCAACTCCCCCAGTGAGGCGGGGACGTTGAGGTCCAGCCGAGCGGCGAGAGCGGGGCCGATGCCGACCAGCGAGATGAGCCGGGTCGCGCCACCGCCCTGGAGCCGCGGGTCCGGCGGGGCGTCGGAGGCTGCGGTGGCCAGCGTGCTGGTCAGCGCGCCGAGGACGCTGCGAAGGACCTTCCGGTCGGTGGCGGCCGCGGTCTGCGGGAGGTCGAAGGAGAGCAGGTGCGTCGCCGGTTGCTGGGGCGCCGTAACACCTGCCTGTCGGGCGCCGTGGAAGGGAATCGCGGCCTCGGTCGGCGGAGGGCCGGCGGTGGCACGGCCGGCTGCCCGGTCGTCTCTCGCCAGTTCGTCGGCCGCCGCGCCGACCCCGGCGGCGAGCACCGCTCCGGCTGCGAGCAGTGCCCGGCGCCGCCCGAGACCGGTTGCCGCGGGTCGGGATGGATCCTGCGCATTTCCCTGTTCAGTGGGCATAGGCCTATTGGAGACGATAAAACATCTGCCATGCAAACCCTCTCTGCAGAACGCCTGTTGAACCGCTCGGCAGTCCCGACTGCGGTGTTCCGGGCGGCGCTGCGTCTGTCGGTACTGGTCGTCTCGGTCGCGTTGGCGGCCACCGGGTGCTCCGGTACGGGGTCGACGTCCGGCGATGCGCGGCATCCGGCGGGAAGCGTGCTGCGCGTTCCGCAGGATTTCCCCTCGGTGCAGCAGGCGGTGGACGCCGCTCGTGAGGGCGAGACGGTGCTGATCGGCCCGGGCGTGTACCGGGAGAGCGTGCGCGTCACCAAGCACCGCTTGGTGCTGCGCGGAACGGACCGCAACAAGGTGGTCTTCGACGGCGGTGTGCATCTGACCAACGGCATCACCGTGACCGGCGCCGGCTCGGTGGTCGAGAACCTCACCGTGCACGGCTACCTTGCCAACGGCGTGCTGTTCACCGGCGTCACCGACGAACGGTTGCAGCAGCGCGGCGCCGGCGGCTCCGCCTACGACCCGCTGGACACCACCCGCTTCCCTCCCGTCCGGGGCTTCCGCGCGACCCGGGTCACGGCATACAACAACGGCCTGTACGGCATCTACGCCTTTGACGCGCGCGACGGCGTGATCGAGGACTCCTACGCCTCCGGGCACGCCGACTCCGGAATCTACGTCGGCCAGTGCAAGCCCTGCAGCACCGTCGTCCGCGGCAACACCGTGGAGCGCAACGCGGTCGGCATCGAACTGACCAATGCCTCGGACAGCCTGTCGGTGCTGGGCAATCGCGTCGCCCGCAACCGGGTCGGCGTCACAGTCAACTCCAACGACCTGGAAGCCCTCGCCCCGCAGCACGGCGCGGTGATCGCGGGCAACGTGGTCGCCGACAACAACGCCGCCGACACACCCGAGCAGGCGGACGGGGGCTTCGGCATCGGCATCGGCATCGGCGGCGGCACCGCGAACCGCGTCCAGCGCAACCTGGTCCGGGGCAACCGGGCGGCCGGAGTGGTCGTCACCGACCCGCCGGGGCATCCGGCGAGCGGCAATCGCGTGGAAGGCAACCGCGCCACCGGCAACGGCATCGACCTCGTGCTGGCCTCGGCCGACCCCGGCAACTGTTTCGCGGGCAACCGGCCCGACACGCAGAGCCCGAACGGCCTGGAGGGTCGCGCGGGCTGCGGCACCCGCGGCCGGGGCGCGCTGCCCACCGGCCGGACGGCGCCGGTACAGGCGCCGCCCGGCGTCCCGTTCAGCCAGGTGCCGGCCCCACCCGCACAGCCGTCCATGCCGGACCCGACGGCCCCGGGCGGCCCGGCGACCGGCCTGCCGGGGGCCGTCGACGCGGCCGCGTATCCGCTCCCGAAGGACGTCGACGCCGTACCGCAATCGCGCTGAACACGGTGCTGCGGTGGGCTCGTCCCCGGTCATCATGCCGCTATGAAGAATGAGTTGAGGAGGGACGTCGGCACCCACGGAGGCCGGGGCGCATCGGCACGGAGATGTCAGCCGGTGGCCCACGGCGCCTCAGGGAGCTTCGCGCGGCCGTCACGTCCGGAGAACTCCAGGGTGGTCGGGGTCCCCAGGCCCGGCATCCGCATCGTCACTCGCCGCAGGCCGCCGTCACCGTCGACCCAGTACGTCAGCGGGGACCGTCCGCCGTCGGGCCCCGCACCGGGCGTGGCGCCCTGGGCTCGCGGCCCGGCGAACCGGTCGTAGGTGCGGCCGTTGATGCGTTCGCGCTCCAGCCGGCGAGCCCCGGACTGTGCCAGCAACAGTGGGTTGTCGGGGCGGTCAGCGCCGAGCCCGATGAGCAACTGGAGTCCGGCGTCCAGAGGATCGGTCGTGTAGGAGCGCGCGGACCAGCCCGAGCGCGGGATGTGCTCGGCCTGCTGCCAGGCCGGGCTGTTGTCTCCCTTGGGCGCGGGGGCCAGGCCGAGGCCGCCGGTGTCCCAGACGATCAGCCCGTGGTCGAGCTGCCCGGTGGCGGGCCCGGAAGCTCCGGAGGCCCCGGTGACCTGGTAGCTCCCCACGGCCCGGTGGGTTCGGTAGTCCACGACCCCCTTGACCCGCACCACCACTCCGCCGCCCTCGGTGGCGGTGAGGGTCACCGCCACGGGACTGGCCTGGTACAGATTCAGCCGCGACAGCGCCAGCCTGGACGCCTCCTCCATCGTCACCGGCCGCTCGGTGGCGGTGTCGTCGGAGAAGGTCCGGTAGGCGGCCAGGCCGCCCGCTGCGGCGCCGCACGCCGTGATCGCGATCAGTGTTCTCAACCAGAGGGCCCGACGCAGCGTACGGCCGTCGGTCTTCCTCTTCCGAGCCATGCAGTCGCCTTCTCTCGTCGGTCGGTCACACAGGAGGGCGGGTTCGCGAACCGCTGGTCCGCGAACCCGCCCGAGCCGGCCCGGACGGTCACCGGTGCCGGTCGCCCCACTTCGGGGCTAGCGGTACTGTGCCCTTCGCCTGCGCATCAGCACGACCAGCGCCGCGCCGAGGACTGTGAGCGCGGCGCAGCCGGCCAGGGCCAGCAGAACCGCCTGACTCATGCCGGTGGACGCCAGGCCCGAGTTGGACGCGTGGCCCGGTGCACCCGGTACACCCGGGGCGCCTGAAGCCCCCGGCGAACCCGGTTTGCCCGGTGCCGGCGTCGTCGGTGTCGGCGTCGGAGTGGGGCCGGGCAGCCGCTCGTTGACCGCGGTCACCGAGACCCCCTCGTCGAGGTTGTCGGAGGTCAGTACCAGCGGCCCGAACACCGCCACGTCGGGTACGGCGTACCCTTCGGGCGGGCTGACCTCCTGCCAGTAGTACGTCCCCGGCGCGCCGGCGCCCTGGCAGTTGCCGTCGGTCCCGGTCAGGCAGGGCTTGTCGACCGGCGTGTCCGGCTCCGTCCCGGTGGCCTGCAAGCCGTCGGAACCATTCGTCTCCTTCCACAGCTGGAACTTCGCCTTCGCCAGCGGCTTGCCGTCCTGGTCGTGCTTGACCAGGCGCAGCGCGCCTTCCTGTTGCCGGAAGCCGAAGTCGTAGGTGTGGTCGTTCTCTCCCGGCCCGCCGGTGGTCAGCGCCCGCTCCGGGAACTTCGCGCCGTGCGGGACGATGCCCTTGGAGTCGATGAAGTGGTTGTCGCCGACATCTGCGTCCGTGGGCACCCACTGGTAGAGCGGGCCGTCCTTGGCGTAGTCGGTCGGATTGTCGAGGCGGATGGTGTATTTGGTCCTCGGCTGGAGGCCGCCGGTGACATTGGAGTCGTCGAAGTAGTACTCGCCGCGCGCCGTCGTCTCGGTCGTCCCCACGAGCTTGCCCGACTCGTCGTACAGGTGGACGGTCGCGCCCACGACCGGGCGCTGGCCCGGGCTCTGGATGCCCTTGCGCTCGGGGTCGTACCAGACCCGGTTGCCGATCTGGAGCGGGGCCTGGTCGCAGAGCACCTCCAGGTCGCCCATCGAGGCGCCCTTGCCGAACGGGGCTACGGTGCCCGGCGGGTTGAGGCGCAGGCCGAACTTCGGGTCTTGCGTGCCGTCGCGCTGGAGGAACGACGTGCCGTACCCGAGGGCGGTGTGGTTGGGGTCGAAAGCGGAGGTCGCGATGGTGTTCTCGGCCTTGGAGAGCGCCATGCCGGCGAACGCCGTGTTGCGGTGACCACCCCAGCTGGCGTCGAAGAAACGGGTGCCCCGGGGGGAGAGCCCGCAGCCGTTGTTGGTGTCCATCACATACATGCCGTCCGCAGGGCAGGCCTTGTTCAGGTCACCGCCCGACATGACGATGGCGGCGGAGTTCGGCGTGGGACCGGCTGGCGCGCGGTCGCCGAAGCGGTCGCGGAAGGCCAGCAGCATCGAGCCGTCGGCCTCGAAGTCGATCTCGCCCAACTCCGGTTCGGGGTTGGCGATGGTGGAGTTGCCACACGGACGGCCGTTCTGCGAGACCGGGTAGGTGCTCGTCCACGGGAACCAGCCCGCGCCGTCGCATGGGCCACTGCCAACCGTGGACTGACGCGGGTAGTCCAGCGGCTGGTCCAGCACCGCCTTACGGAACGCTCCGGTGGCGAGGTCGAAGGGCATGACCACCGCGCGCAGGTCCGAGAGCTTCCCGGTGGACTCGCCGGAGCACACGCCGCCGAGGTAGCCGACGCCGTCCTGCAGGCCGAGGCCGAAGGGGCGCCAGTCCCCGGCCGCCGGACAGCCCGGGTCCGGGATGGCGTAGACGGCCTTCGGCGCCGAAGCGGTCGCCGCCGTGGCGTCGTAGCGGTAGAGCTTGCGATTGCTGAGGTTGACGACGAACAGGTCCTTGCCGTCATCGGTGATCTTGATGCCGCCCAGGCTCTCCTTGCCCGGTACGGCAAGGAAGGCGTCATCGGTACCCGACCCGTGCGCCGTCGTCCCCGCGTCCGGGACGACGGTGAACAGGGTGGTCTTCTTCTGCGCGCGATCGGTCACGTAGATGCCCCCGGCGCCACCCGGACCGTAGTCCGTGGTGCGCTTGGCCACCGCCGAGGAGAACACCCGCTTGTCGGCCTTGTTCCACGCGATGCCGAACAGCGTGCCGGTCTCGGCGTTGGTGGCGATGTTCGTGACGTTGACGTCGACGCCGTCCTGGCCGCGCGCGTCGTACGGGAAGGAGACCAGCGTGCGCTGGGTCCCGCCCTCGCGCGTGGTGGGCTGACAGGTCGTCATCAGTGGTGCGTTCTTCTGGCAGTAGTCACCCGGACTCCACAGCCCGGTGGTGTACGCCACGTTCTTGTCGCCGGAGAGGTCGACGAACTCCTCATTGCTGCTCAACTGGTTGGGCGCACCGTCCAGTCCCTGACGTGAGGCGAAGGCCGGAAACAGCACGCCCGGCTTCGGATTCACCACCTGGACCCGGTACTTGCCGCTGGTGGTCCTGCCCACCGTCGGAGTCAGTGTCACGGTGCCGTCGGCCGCCGTGACCCCCTCGATGCCCGTCCCGGCGTCGTCGGTGAGGGTCACCTTGACGCCCGCGATGCCCGGTTCCAGCGCGGGTGTCCACACGCCGCTGTTGTCCACGGCCCGGATCACCCGGACCGTCACCGATCCGTCCCCCGCCTGCGAGTGCGCCGCAGGCGCCACGGCTAACGAGCCACTACCGATTCCCAAGGCGAGCGCGGCCAGACAGCCAACGGTGCGGCGGCCGAGCATGCCCGGCCTCCGCCGACGCGGCTCGGGCGCGGCTCCCTTCGCTTGTTCATTTGTAGATGTCATCCTCTGCTCTCAGTGTTCAGAAGGGCCTGATGCCCTGCTCGTGAGGGAGTACATAGAGATGCGGAGAACCGCCTTGCTAGCGATCTTAGAAGGGCTTTGGGCAAGATCGTGGCGGAATGGCGAACTCGTCCGCCGCCGAACATTCACGCAGCGGCCTCCGAGCGCATCGCGGGCGGCACGTCGAGGTGGCGAGCGAGGCTCGCACGCCTGTCTCACCGGTCGCGGACTGCGCTCGCCGCAATGCTCACCCCCAGGACACGGCCACGGCGCGCGGCATCCTGGTCCTCGACACCACCGTGCTGCTGGCCCGCCCCGCACACGACGGCGACTACCGCGCACAGTCCGGCGCCTCCGCCTGGAGCCAGGCGCACATCCCCGGCTCCCGGCATGTGGACCTGTTCACACGGTTCACCGACCCGGCGGCGAGGCTGCCGCGGGTCCGGATCGCGGCCGCCAGGGCGTCGGTGACGAGCTCTGTGCGCATGTGGTCGGCGATCGCCCATCCGGCCAGACGTCGTGAATACAGATCGATGACGGTCGCGAGGTAGCAGAACTTCCCGCTGCCGACGCTCAGGTAGGTGATGTCGCCGACGTACTTGGTGTTCGGGGCCTCGGCGGTGAAGTCGCGGCCGGTCAGGTCCGGCGCCTTCACCGCTGCCGCATCCGGGACGGTGGTGCGGTGCCGGCGCCGCAGACGCACTCCCTGAAGGCCGATGGCCCGCATGATCCTGGCAACGCGCTTGCGATTGACCATGGGGCCGCCCTCGTCGCGGAGCTCGGCGGTGACCCGGGGCTCCGTAGGTGCCGTCAAAGTCCCGGTGGGCCTTGCGTATCCGGGCCGCGAGCCGCTCATCGGCGGCCTGTCGCGCCGCGCGGGCCGGAGCGGTGCGGCGCCAGTAATAGAAACTCGAGCGGGCGATGCCCAAGATGTCGCAGAGCCGCTTGACGCCGAAACGGCGCTGGTGATCCTCAACGAACTGGCAGCGGTTCACCAGCGCGTCGCCCCTGCGAAATACCGGGCCGCCTTGCGAAGGACGTCCCGCTCCTCCTCCAGCTCGCGGATCCTCTTCCGCGCGGCCGCCAGCTCCGCCTGAACCGCGTCACCACCAGGCCGCGGCGCCGCCGCGGGCGTGGAGTGAGCACCGGACCGACGTCCGTCAGCGGCCCTGATCCAGTTCCGCAGCGTCTCGGTGTTCCCCCCAAGGTCGGTGGCAACCGACTTGATCGTCGCTCCCGGACGCGACCGATACAGCGCGACCGCGTCCGCCTGGAACTCGGCGGGGTAGTGCTTCATCCCCACAGGGGCTCCGTTCTCCTGGACCACCAAGATCCAAGTCTCTCCGGTGTCCAAAACCCGGGGTCAGGGCCCTACGGCGAACTGGCCCGCTGGTGCGATCCCGTCGCCCCGGCCGTGCCGTACCGGTCGACCGCCGCCATGTGGAGTCACAGTTGGGAAGGTGCGTCACCGCCGAGGAGGGTGATCAGCTGAGCGAGGAGGGCGTCGAGTTCGCGACCGACATCCGCGATCCCCGGGTTGCCGTAGCCGGCAAACAGGAGGCTGGGCTGTTCGAAGGCGAGTTTCGTGTCGCCGTCGGGGTCCGCGTAGAGCAGGGTCCGAAGCGGTGCATGCAGCATGACCGACGGGTCGTGGCGGAACATGCGTTCGGCGATGGTGTGGTTGCCCATCAGGTACTGCGTGGCCTTCCAGAAGGACGGTGATCCCGCCATGACAGCGGTGATGTCGCTGCGGAAGTAGCGCATGAACCCGTGCGGGGCGTTGATCTCGGCGAGCTCGAGCGTGGCCTGCCAGGAGGCCATCTGGAAGAAGCGGTCGAGATCGACCTCGGGGACGAGGGTTTCGTAGCGCTCGCGGGCCACGTCGTAGGAGCACGGGAGCGCCACGACGAGCCGCCGGGCGGGGTGGTCGATGACGGCGGTGTCCTTGGTCATGACTGTGCCTGTTCGTCGCCGGAGTGAACGAGTTCCACATCGTGGATGTCGAGCGTGATGGAGGGGAGGTTGAGGTTGACGCTGTTGTCGGGGTTGCGGCGGAAGACTCGTCGGCGTGTGGCCACTAGCAGGCCGTCGAAGCTCTTGTGGCGGCTGGTGTAGTGGCCGACGAGTGTGCTGCCGTTGACTTCGGCGATGTAGTCCATGCGGCGTTGCATTCCGAGGGCGTCGAAGTAGAACACTTGGTCGGGGTTGTGCGTGGCGATCTCGGGCGGGAAGCGCACCTGCAGGCGTCGCCAGGTCTGCCCGGCCTCGCGCCACGGTTCGATCTCGTGGACCCGCACGTCCGGATGGGTGAAGAGGAACGGGGTGGTGAAGTAGTTCCAGCACGCGTAGCCCAGGAAGTAGCCGAGGTGTAGAGCGTCCCAGGCGCTGTTGCGCAGCATTCCCTTGAAGCCGGCGCGTGCGGGGGCGAGGGTCTCGACCGGTTCGCCGTCGAGGGTCTGCATGGTGACGCTGTCGGCGGCGGCGTCGAAGACCATCCGCTGGTCGGGGCGGGTGAACGGGGTGAATACGATGTGCTCTCTGACCGTGTCGAGCGTCAGAATCTGGTCGAACGTCTTGTCCGGCGGCCAGCCCTTCATCGCCCAGATCGGGCCGCCGATGGAGAGGTCGACGTTCAGACCACGCAGGGTGTCCCAGGATTCTCGGCCGCCGGCGGTGGCGATGGCCAGATCGAGGAGTTCGTCACTCATGAGCCGGGTACTTTCCGTCGCGATGCGTATGGCGGTCACCGATTCCGGGGACCACCAGGTCTTCCGGCACCCATCAGGGGCGGACGAGAACGAGGCCGACCTTGCCGGGCCGTACCGCGAGCTCCAAGGCGTTGGCCAGCTCGCCCAGGCCGTACGTAGCGGCCACCTCGAACTGGTCCTTGAGCCCCAGCGCGATCTGCTTCGCGGTCGCGACGTCGGACGCCCGCCTCTCGGCGGAGGCCTCGGACAACCACCGGCCGATGTTCTTGCCCCGCAGCGTCAACGACTTGTCCAGCAGCGCCGACGCGTGCACCGGGATCGCCTCTTCGGCGATCAGCCCGTAACTGACCAGGCGCGTCCGCCCGCTCGTCATCGCGGCGCACCATGGCCCGGACGGGTAGGCCCCGACGCCGAAGGCCTTCGACCACGGACCGCCCGACGGCGCCGACACTGCCCGCCGCGCCTGTCACCAGAATGGGCAGCACACTGGTTTCTGGGGTGCGGTCCATAGAAGCAGCCTGTGATACGCACGACCAGGACGCAACTGGAGCCCGCCGAACCGTCGGCGATCCGCCACCGCAGACGGCCTGCCGCGGCATGCCCTCACCGCCATGCCGCCCACTCCTTCACCGCGAACCGGTCGCCCGCGCGCCGCACTTCGGCCGCGCCCGGCCCGGGGAAGTGCGCGGGGAACAGCAGGGCGCCGCGGTCCGCGGTCTCCCCCAGCACCCGGCGCCGACTGTCGCGTGCCCGGGGCTCGTCCTCGTCGAAGCAGGGGCAGTCGTCCGGCTCCACGATCTGCAGTGGACTGTGCAGCAGATCCCCGGCGAACACCGCCCGATCGGTGCCCGACCGCAGCCATACGACACAGGAGCCGGGCGTATGGCCGGGGGCGGGCTCGATGCGGAGCCGGGCGTTGATGTCGTGGTGGTCGCCCTCCCACAGCACGGTCTGCCCGGCCCGGTGGACGGGGGCGACGCTGTCCTCGAAGACGTTGGCCATCCGGGGGCCGGAGCGGGTCCGGTGCCCGTTGGCCGGGTTCCAGTAGTCGAAGTCGGCGCGCGAGATGACGTACTGCGCGTTGGGGAAGGTCGGCCGCCACTTTCCGTCGTCCGTCAGGCGGGTGTTCCAGCCGACGTGATCGCCGTGGACATGGGTACAGATCACCGTGTCCACGTCCTGCGGGCGGACGCCTGCCGCGGCCAGCTCACCGAGGTAGGGGGTGTTCAGATGGTGGAAGGACGGCATGGCCGGGCGTTCCCGGTCGTTGCCGATGCCGGTGTCGATCAGGATCGTCCGGCCCTCGCTGCGGATCAGCCAGGTCTGGATCATGACGCGGACCTCGTCGGCGGCCGGGTCCAGGAAGATGGGCGCGAGCCAGCTCTCGTGTGCCTGCCAGTGCTCGACGGGCACGTCGGGGAAGACGTAGTCGCGGGCGCGGCCTCTGGCGGGCACCTCCAGCACACGGGTGATCTCCGCGTTTCCAAGCAGGATGGTGTCCATGCTCCCAGCCTGCGCGCCGAATGACGCAGCCGCTATCGGTCGCATGACCACACCTCGGAGGGAGCGGGATGCGGCGCGATGCGGCCGGTCAGCGACGCGCCTCGCCGGGTTGGAGCCGGACGGTGACCACGGCGCGGCGGGAGAGCGAGAACGCGGGGCTCGGTCTCGAACCGAATCAGGTTCCTCCGCCGCGGCCGGATCCAAGTGCTTGCGCAGCTCCCGCAACACCGCCGGCGCAGACAACCCGTGCTTCCTCGCCTTCCGGATGTCGTCGAATGCCTGCTCGGCGAGCGCGGTGAACAGATCACGCTTAACGGAGGAGAGAACCCTGGCGGCGAGCACACCGAGGTCCGGCTCAGCGGTCCGACGCCCAGTCAACGAATGTCTCAACTCGGCACGCCACTGGGCTGTATGTCCGGCGATCCGGCGATTTCAGTCTCCCGCCCGATGGGCTCGGACATCGTCACCTCACCCCCGGGCGACGTCGCGTCCGGTGCTTGCGCTCCGGGGGCCGAGGCATAGCTTCAAAGTCACTAAACTTGGCTAACAAAGCTGTGGCTCAACCCTCTGAAGGAGCGGAACATGAGCGAGCGCAGCAAGTTTCTGGAGCCGATCACCCGAGAGAACGTCGCCGTGGTGCTGGTAGACCACCAGGTGGGCCTACTGTCCGGCGTCCGGGACATTCCGCTCGGCGAGCTGAAGCACAACGTGGCGGCGCTGGCACGCGCGGCGACCGTATTGGGCATCCCGCTGGTAGTCACCACCACCGCGGCCGACAGCATGTGGGGGCCGACCGCCGCCGAGCTGGTCCAGGCGCTGCCGGCCGGACAGAAGATCATCGACCGCAGCACGGTCAACGCCTGGCACGACGACCGGGTCCGCGAAGCCATCGAGGCCACCGGCCGGCAGAAGCTGATCTTCGCCGGGGTGTCACTTGAAGTGTGCGCGGCACTGCCCGCGATCTCCGCGACGGCCGCCGGGCACGACGCTTACGTCGCTGTGGACGCCTCCGGCACCTTCAGCCAGGCCAAGCGCGAGGCCGGACTGCTGCGCATGCAGCAGGCGGGCGTCATCGTCAGCGACTACGCCACCCTCATGGTCGAGGCCCTGGCCGACAACGCCGCCCCCGACGCCGGCGCCCTCTACGCCGCCCTCGACATGCCGTTCGCCGTCCTGGTCGGCCAGATCTCCGCGGCCTATCTTGCCTAGCGGCCCCACCGGCCGACCGTTCGCCCACCGCCACGCCGCCGGGCGCCTATCCGAGCCGGGGCGCGACAGCGGCCTGAGGGCACGCACGAGTAGTCGCACGTCTCCAGGGTGCCGCGGCCGCTTGGCGTGAGTAGCCACGACGGCCCCTCCTTCCTTCGGCCTACCTGGAGCGGCAGCCGTGCCCCTCGGCACCCGCGGTCTGAGGCGGACCCCACCCGTGTCCGCTCAGGTGCGGTCGCGGTGGTAGGCAGGAAGAGCCAGATCTCGCTGACGGTCGGGAAGCAGGCGATGGCGTGCCCGAGCCGCTTGAGCGGGACCTCGCCGGCGACCGCGACGGTCGCCGAGTGCAGCAGCTCGCCGACTCCGGGACCGACGAAGCTCACCCCGAGCAGCACCTCCCGGTCGGGGTCGACCACCATCCGCGCGTGGCCCTGGTAGTTGTCGGCGTAGAGACTGGCGCCCTGGGCGGCGTCGAAGCTGAACGTGCTACTCAGACCGTGTCCTCCATGGTTATTGGCCGTTTTGAGGTGAGAGAGCAGGCGGCTGCGAACGCGTGGGGTGCACATGACGTCCACTTCCCCTCATGGGGTGCTGATTCGTGTTGGTGTCGTAGGTCTGAGCGCGAGCGGCGGGTGGGCGGCCACCGCCCATGTGCCGGCGCTGGCCGGGCTCGACGGATACGAATTGCGGGCGCTGAGCGCCAGCAGCGCCGAGTCGGCGCGTGCGGCCGGCGAGAAGTATGCGGTGCCGCTCGCCTTCGGCAGCGCGCAGGAGCTGGCCCGCAGCGAGGAAGTCGATCTCGTGGTGGTGACGGTGAAGGTTCCGCACCACCTGGAGCTCATCCGACCCGCACTGGAAGCGGGGAAGATGGTGTTCAGCGAATGGCCGCTCGGTGCCGACCTCGCGCAGGCCGAAGAGCTGGCCGACCTCGCACAGCGCAAGGGGGTGCTCACGGCTGTCGGCCTGCAGGCCCGGTCGGCTCCGGCGCTTCGGTATCTGCGGGACCTGGTCGCCGACGGCTACGCGGGGCGGGTGCTGTCGACCAGCATGCTCGGGTCGGGCTGGATCTGGGGCGCCACTTACGACGACAGCCATGCGTACGTGCTGGACGTCACGAGCGGCGCCACGCTGCTGTCGATCCCCTTCGGGCACTCGGTCGACGCGCTGACCATGGTGCTCGGTGAGTTCCGCGAGGTGTCGGCGCTCATCGAGAACCTGCGCCCGGAGGTCACCCACGTCACGAGCGGGGCGGTCGCGGCCAAAAACGCAGAGGACCAGATCGCCGTCACGGGGGTGCTGGAGTCGGGGGCCGTGGCCGCGATGCACATCCGCGGTGGGACGTCCCGCGCCACCGCGTTTCATTGGGAGATCAACGGCACGGAGGGCGATCTCGTCGTCAAGGCCGACCAGGCTCAGTGGTGGTATGGGGGGCTGCGGCTGTACGGCGCCCGGGGCGAGGACGGCGCCTTGGCCGAACTTCCGGTTCCCGCCCGGTATCAGCGGTCGCTGACGCGATGGACCGAGCGATCCGCCGAACTCGCCCGCAACGTCGCCCACGAGTACGCGCTTCTGCGCGACCAGATCACCGGTAGCCTTTCGCCGGATGAGGACGGGGTTCCCGACTTCCGGCACGCCGTCCGGCGGCACGGCATGCTGGAGCGGGTCCGAGAAGCGGCGCGCGCGGGCCGGAAGGTCACACTCGCAGAGCAAGCCTCGTAGGCCCCGAAGTGAGTCAGGTCGGGGGCTCGACCGTTTCGCCCTCGGCGAGGATGCGTTAGGCCGTGGCGACTGAGGGGCGCTGGCCCTGGTTCTTACCCGAGGTGATGGCGAGCTTCTGGGCGATCTGCGGGGAACCGGCCCCCGGGGAACAAAGGAGCATCTATGGCCACTCCAGGTGACGCTGACGGCCTGGGTAACACGGTCAGCGCGCACCAGGCGGTTACCTGCTTCGGCACCGCGATCGCCTGCTTCCCCACCGACAGCGAGATCTGGCTGCCGCCTACCGGCGCGACCGCGACTGAGCAGCTCCGTTCCGCGTGCCGCCTCGGTTCCACCGCCGCGCTGCAGCGATGCGGTCTATTGCGTCTACGGCGACGGGGCCAGCTCGATGGGAAGGTGCCGGGGTCCGCGCAGCACGGCGCTGTGGCGGTAGGGGGGAGGGTCTTCGACGAGGGTTGCGGTGGCGAGATTGGGAAGAAGCGTTCCCAGGGCGATCTGGGCTTCGATCCGGGCAAGTGGCGCGCCGTAGCAGATGTGGATGCCGCTGCCGAATCCGAGATGCTGGTTGTCCCGGCGGGTGAGGTCGAACCGCTCGGGTTCGCGGAACCGCTTGGGGTCACGGTTGCCCGAGGCCAGGACGAGCACCACGGGTACGCCCTTGGGGATGGTCGTGCCCGCGACGACGACGTGGGTGAGGGGAATGCGCTCCAGCAGATGGACCGGGGGCTCGTAGCGCAGCAGTTCCACGTTCTGCGACTGTGACCTCGATGCCCCGCTCCCGGCAGGCCGAGGCGATCTCCGGGCCGGTGAAGCCTGCGCCGATGACCAGTACCCGGCGCGGCCCGGCGGCCAGCCGTTCGGCCAGGCACCCGGCGTCGTCACATGTGCGCAGAGTGAAGACTCCGTCCAGGGCAGCCTGCTCCGGTTGGGGCCAGGGGCGCGCCCGGGTTCCGGTGGCGATCAGCAGTCGGTCGTAGGGCAGGGACTCGCCGTCGGCCAGCAGGACCTGACGGCCGACCGGGTCGAGCCCCGTGGGGCGCACTCCGAGCCGCCAGTCGGCGTCCGGGTCGCGGCGCAGCGGCAGCCCGGTAGTGTCCGCCGCCGCCATGCCGAGCAGCACCTGCTTGGACAGCGGCGGCCTGTCGTAGGGCGGGTGGAGTTCGTCCCCGACCACGGTCAGCGAGCCGGTGAAGCCCCTCTCGCGCAGTGCCTCAGCGGCCCGCAGCCCGGTCAGCGACGCCCCGACGATGACGATGGAGCCCTCCCGACAGTCAACGGGCACAGGCGCTCACCTCCTCGCCCAAGAGGATCGCCTGGACCGGGCACGCCGCAACGGCCTGGCGGACGCGGTCGAGCTGTCCGTCCGGGACTTCCTGGCGGTACAGCAGCGCTTCCTCACCATGCAGCTCGAACATCTCCGGTGCGAGGAACACGCACTGCGCGTACGCCTGGCAGCGGGTGAGGTCCACGACGATCCGCATCCCAAGCCACTCCCTCCGTGCCTCAGCCCCTGTCCCTTTCTAGGCTCGGAATGCGCCAGGCGCTCGCCCGGGTACTCCGTCGGGACCGGGTCCAGCGGGCAAGTGCGTTCGAAACGCGCAGGTGGGCCGGAACGAGGCTGCGATCCGGCACCAGGAACGGAGGCGCCGTAAAAGAGATCGGTGTGGGCGATCCGTCGCGCCGCCGCACCACTGCCCTCACCCGTCTTTGCCGTCCGACGCCGCGGAACGCACCACAACATGCTGCGCGGCATCGCCTGCGCCCGCCATGCCCCCTCGACGGCGGCCGCGGCGCCCTGCCCTACGGCACCAGCGCCACCAGCCTGCCCGCCCGTTCCACCGTCCTGCCCGCCGGTCTCGAAGTTGGCGCCCGCGTTCAGGGACGCGGCGCGCGCCATGGTGCCCTCGATCTTCTGCAGGCTGTCACCGCCGGAGAAGCCCTGCTGCCCCATCATCCCGGGCAGATAGTTGGCGCGGCAGAACGCATTGCTGCGCAGCAGCTGGGCGTAGTCCGTCCGGCCGATCTCGCCCCAACTGGCCCGTGACTGGGCGTCCCAGGTGTTGGACGCGAGGTTGCTGCACTCCGTGACGAACTCCTTCGAGTCGAGCTGCCGGTACACGCCGTTGACCAGGCGCGCGAAACCGGAGTCGCCCCAGCCGTTGCAGCCCGCCGACTCCAGGCCGTCGTACGACGTGGCCCGAACGCCGGTATCGTTGTATGCCGTCGACAGCCGGGTCGCTATCTCGTCGGTGATCGACAGCCCGCCGAGCGCACCGCCGTAACCGTTCTGAATGAGCCGGGCGACGGTGGTGCCGGCCGGACAGGCCTTGGCGGTCGATCCCCACTGCGGCCCGTTGCACACCGTCGACCCGCCACTCGCCCAAGCCGACCCTCGGTGACGTCGCCGTACGTGAGAATCTCGTCGCCGATGCGCAGCCGCTGCCCGTCGACGCCGGGCCCGAGCGGGCGGACATGTCTTCGTCGCCAACATGACAGGCAACGTGGTGTTCCTCGGCTTCGCCCTGGCGGGAGCCGAGGGCCTGTCCGCACTCGCGTCCGTCGTCTCCCTGGTGGCCTTTCTCACCGGCGCGCCGGCCGGCGGCCGCTTCGGCGTCCGGTTCGCCGTGCACCGAGGCCGGTTGCCCGCCTCGGCCATGGCCGCACAGGCGGTGCTGTTCGCCGGAGCGCTCGGCACGATCGTCGCGGGGCACGACAAGGTGGGGGCCGCCGACCCGTACACCCTGATCGTGCTCCTCGGCCTCGCGATGGGGCTGCGGAACGCGGTCGCCCGGCGGCTCGGCGTCCCCGACCTGACGACGACCGTGCTCACCCTCACCCTCACCGGGCTCGCCGCCGACTCCGGGCCGGCCTGCGGAGCGGCGCCCCGGCCCGGCCGACGGATCCTGCCCGTGCTGGCGATGTTCCTCAGCGCCCTCGTCGGAGCCGTACTCCTGAAGATCGGGCTCTCCCTCGTCCTGGCGGTGGCGCTGGCACTGCTCACCACGGGCGCGGCGATTCTGTGGCGACTCTCGGTCCCGGGTGCGGGGTGGGCCGCCGCGCCGTGAGCCGGGTCATGCGCTTCAGCGGGAGGGGGTCTCCCGTACCGGGTGCTTGCTCAGGATCGAGACCCGGTTGAAGGCGTTGATGGTGATGGCCACCCAGATCACCGCGGACAGCTCGTCGTCGCTCAGCGCCTCGTGGGCCTCGGCGTACGCCCGCTCCTGGGCAAGGGCGTCGGCGGGGTGGGTGGTGGCCTCGGCGAGAGCGAGGGCGGCGCGCTCGCGGGCGGTGAAGAGTTCGGTGTCGCGCCAGGCGGCGAGCACGCCGAGGCGCCGGGTGGTCTCACCGGCCCGCAGCGCGGCCCGGGTATGCACGTCGAGGCAGTAGGCGCAGCCGTTGAGCTGGGAGACGCGGAGGTTGACCAGCTCGACCAGGATCCGGTCGAGACCCGCATCGGCGGCGGTCGTACGGACGGCGTCGGCCGTCTTCACCAGTGCCTGGTACGCGGTGGGGTTCTGCTTGTCGAGGTGGATCCGTCCGGTGGACCGGAGGGCTGCCGTGACCTGTGCCGTCTCGCTCACCCTGTGCTCCTTCGTCTGTTGCCGGGCGTTGTCGTCACGACTATCATCCTGCATGATTGTTGAAATCAAAACTACATTGGAGGGGTCAGGAAATGGGCGGCACAGAGGTCGAGGTCCTCACGGCCCGGGACGTCCCGCTGGGCGGCCCGCGCGCCATGACCGTACGCCGCACACTGCCCCAACGGGCCCGGACGCTCATCGGGGCCTGGTGCTTCGCCGACCACTACGGCCCCGACCTGGTCGCCGACTCCGGCGGCATGGACGTCGCCCCTCACCCGCACACCGGACTGCAGACCGTGAGCTGGCTCTTCACCGGCGGGATCGAGCACCGCGACAGCCTGGGCACCCACGCCTTCGTACGGCCCGGAGAGATCAACCTCATGACCGGCGGACACGGCATCAGCCACACGGAGGTCTCCACACCCGACACCGCCGTCCTGCACGGCGTCCAGCTCTGGCTGGCCCTCCCCGACGAACACCGCCACGCCCCCCGCAACTTCCAGCACCACGCCCCTGAGCCGCTCCGCATCGACGGCGCCGAACTCAGGGTCTTCCTGGGCACACTGGCCGGCGAGACCTCCCCCGTCCGCACCTTCACCCCGCTCCTCGGCGCCGAACTCCTCCTCGACCCCGGCGCCACCGTCACCCTCGACGTCGACCCGGCCTTCGAACACGGCCTGCTCGTCGACGAAGGCGACGTCCACCTCGCCGGCACGGTCCTCCACCCCGCCGAACTCGGCTACGTGGCCACGGGGCGGACGACGCTCACCCTCACCAACGCCTCAGACCACCGCGCACGGGCGGTCCTGCTCGGCGGCACGCCGTTCGGGGAAGAGATCGTCATGTGGTGGAACTTCATCGGCCGCAGCCACCAGGACATCGTCGAGGCGCGGGAGGAATGGGAGCGGGCCTCCGACCGTTTCGGCAGCGTCGACGGCTACCCCGGCGACCGGCTGCCCGCCCCCGCCCTGCCGAACGCCGTCATCACACCCCGCAAGAACGCCTCCCACCAATGACCCCCACCGAAAGGACCGTCATGAGCGAGCAGACCACTACCCCCCTCGTCCGTCGCGTCGACGCCCGCCACCGCTACGAGATCCTCGTCGACGACAAGCGCGCCGGCCTGACCGCCTACCGCGACCGCGACGACCGGAGGGTCTTCTTCCACACCGAGATCGACGACGCCTACGCCGGCCAGGGACTCGCCGCGATCCTCGTCGAGCAGGCCCTGACCGACGTCCGCGCATCCGGGATGCGGATCGTCCCCGTCTGCCCGTACGTGGCCAAGTTCCTCAAGAAGCACCAGGAGTTCACGGACATCACCGACCCCGTGACCCCCGAGGTCCTCACGTGGCTCGACGCCCAGCTGGGACACTGACGCCATCGAACAAACAGCTTAAGCTGACCGGGCAAGGCGCAAAGTGTGGACGGGGGCGGTGTGATCACGAGGAGTATGTGCGACCGCGGTCAGCCTTGAGCACACCAACATGCCCGCCGACACCGGCGAGGTGACCCTTGTGATGGCCCGCCGGGTGGAGCCCGGTTACGAAGCCGCCTTCGAGCCGTGGGCGAAGGGCATCCTCGACAACGTGGCCACCTCCGCCGGCCGCCTGGGATACGGACTCTTCCGCTCCTTCGGCGACGACACCCCTGGTTCCTCGTCCACCGTTTCCGGGATGCGGAGGCCTGCCGGGCCTGGCAGCTCGTTCCACAGCGACAGCGCCGGACGGATGGGCTATCACATCGTGAACGCCTGGGGTCCGTACCCCATGACCTCCTTCCAGACGGCGCAGTTCCTCCAACAGGGCACCGCACGCGACGACTACATGCTGGCCCTTCCCGGCCTCAAGTACTCGGCGGCCGTCTTCTCCCGCACCGCCGACGCGATGCAGATGGGCAAATCGCTGCGCGGCTACCGGCCCGGAACCTCGGTCAAGGCGGACTGGTTCGCGCCCGTGCAGCATCCGTCGGTCGTTCCTCTCTCCGCCTGCCCGTTCTGCCGCTCCGACGTGGGCGTGACGTTCCAGCCGGCGCTCGGCGGTGACAGCGACCCGACGCACTCGCTGGCGTTCGGTCTGCGCCGGACCTGGGCGTTCTACCGCAACGGTGAACAGATCACCGACAACACCAAGGTGTTCGTGCCGGAGAGGGCCGACTACACCCTGGTCTCCACAGACACCCGGGCCGCCGATCACGGGGGCGTGAAGCTCGGCGGAAAGGTCGTCACCGAGTACGGCTTCACCTCCGCGGCACCGAAGTCGATGGAGGCGCCCGGCTGCACGTCGGCGATCCCCAAGGCGACCGTCTGCGAGGCGCTGCCCGTCATCCAGCCCCACTACCGGATGAACGCCTCCCTGCTCAACGAGGTGGCCGCGGGCACCCGTTCCACGGTCACCGTGGACGCCTCCCGTGCCCATGGCTTCACCGGCGGCAGCCGGATGGCCGGCGCGAAGTTCTCCGTCAGCTACGACGACGGCGCCACCTGGAAGATCGCCGACGTCGACCGGGTCGACGAGAACTCCTTCTCGGCGCGGTTCACCAACGCGGAGCTGTCCGGCTCCAACGGGTTCGTCAGCATCAAGGCCGAGGCCTGGGACGAGCCGGGCAACCGCACGGTGCAGACCGTCACCCGGGCGTATGTGCTGAAGTAGCGCGGAACATCCCCAGTGGGGCGCCGCACGGGAACTCCCGTGCGGCGCCCCTTCTTTTCCTGCCGACGGACGCTAGCGCACCGCGTACGCCCTGATCAGGGTCTGCTCCACCGCGTTGCCCCGGTCGTCCTGGGCCTTGACACGCAGCGAGACATGACCTGAGTCCGGGTTGCGCACGGCGACCTGTTGACTTCCGCCACCAAACCGCTCGTGGCCTGGGACTGACAAGTGGGACCCAGGTGGCGCGGACCCTCTTCCCCTTCCCCGCCGCCCGCGTCCCACCGATCCATGTCCCCGAGGCGACATTGACAGGGACCGCACCGTTCCTCTCCACCCGCGTCGTTCGCCGTCGCCCCCGGCGGTGCCCAGACCAATGACGTGGGCGCGTGGACCCCCGCCGTCGAGCCGGACAGCGAGATCCGCGACGGCGCCTGGGTCGCCGAACTCGACGGCGACTGCCTCAAAGCTGACCCAAGGGGATGCGGCTGATCGTCCACAAGGAACGGCCCCACCCCGGCGCCCAGTTGCGTTTCACCGACGCGGACGGGATGCGGATCACCCGCTTCGCCACCAACACCGAGAACGCCCAGATCGCACAGCTGGAGCTGCGACACCGCCAGCGCTCGAGAGCTGAGGACCGCATCCAGGCTGCCCGTGACACCGGCCTGCGCAATCTCCCTCTTCACGCCGCCGCGCGGAACCAGCTCTGGCTGGAGATCGTCCAGATCGCACTCGACCTGCTGGCCTGGGTACCCATGCTCGCGCTGACCGGCCAGGCTCGGCGGTGGGAGCCCAAACGCTGCGGCATTTCTCCGCCGCCGCCCAGCTGGTCACCACCGGCCGCCGCTGCTGCCTACGGCTCGCCCGTCACTGGCCCTGGCCGACATGACCCACCAGCGCGTTCGAGCGACTGCGAGCCCTGCCGAACCCTGGATGATCAGCGGAGAGGCCGGCAGGGTTCGACGTGCGCCGCCCCGCTTGATGGGCGAGCCTTGACCCAAGGAGCCTTTCCCGCCACGCCCGTGCCCGGGTAAGGAGGCACATGGTGTCCGACACTCTCGCCCGGCTCCCCGCGTCCGGGGTGTCGATCTGGTTGGACGACCTGAGCCGACAGCGACTGGTAGACGGCAGGCTCGTCGCGCACCGGAGCGTCGTCGGCGTTACCACCCACCCGACGATCTTCGCAAGGGTCATCGAAACCAGCGACTGCTACGGCGACCAGATCGCCGACCTTCCGTTGCGCCAGGTCGGGGTGGAGAAGTTGCTGCGCGCGCTGACCACGTTCGATGTGCGCTGGGCCTGTGATGTGCTGCGACCGGTGTACGAGGCCAACGGGGGCGTGGACGGGCGGGTCTCGATCGGCGTCGACCCGCGGCTGGCACATGACACCGCGCGCACCAACGCCGAGGCCCGGGCGCTGTGGTGGCTGGTGGACCGGCCCAATCTGTTCGTCAAGATCCCCGCGGTCAAGCAGGGCCTGGAAGCGATATGCGGATGTCTGGCCGAAGGCCTCAGCATCAACGTCACGCTGCTGTTCTCCCTGGACCGCTACGACGCGGTGGCGGAGGCGTTCCTGACCGGGATCAAACGCGCACGGGACGCCGGGCGCGACCTGTCCAGGACCGCGTCGGTGGCGTCGTTCTTCGTCTCGCGGGTGGATACCGAGATCGACCGGCGGCTTGACCGGTTGGGCCGCGTCCGGCCCGCCGCGCTGCACGGGCGCGCGGCCATCGCCAACGCCCGTATCGCGTACGAGCACTACGAACGCATGCTCGCCACCGAGCGGTGGAAGCGGCTGGAGCGGGCCGGCGCCAGGCCGCAGCGGCTGTTGTGGGCGTCCACGGGTGAAGGACCCGGCATACGACGCCACGCGGTACGTCGTGGACCTGGTCGCCCCGGGCGTGGTCAGCACCATGCCGGAGGCGACACTGAACGCTGCCGCCGAGCACCGCGCGGTTCCGGTTGGCAGTATCCGCGACACCTATGGCGAAGCGCACAAAAGCTGGAGGAACTCGCCACCCTCGGCGTCGATTACGCCGACGTCGTGCAGGTACTGGAGGACGAAGACGTGGAGAAGTTCGACGCCGGCTGGAATGAGTTGGTCGAGAAACTCGCGGTCAGCCCGCACGAATCCGACAGCGGCCAGCCCCACGGCACGGACCGCAGCAGGGAGAAGGTGTGATGGCGCAATCCACGTTCGTGATCGTCGGAGCAAGTCTGGCCGGAGCCAAGGCCGCTGAAGCGCTACGCGGGAACGGCTTCGACGGCCGGATCCTGCTCATCGGGGACGAGCCGGACCCACCGTATGAGCGTCCGCCGCTGTCCAAGGGCTACCTCATGGGCAAGCAGGACCGCGAAACGATCTTCGTCCACCCGTCGCAGTGGTATGCCGATCAGGGCATCGATCTGCGGCTGAACACCATTGTCACCGGCATCGAACGCGATCGGAAGGCGGTCACCGTCTCCGGTGGCAAGACGATCGGCTACGACAAGCTGCTGCTGGTCACCGGCGCCGCCCCGCACCGCCTGGCCGTACCGGGTGCGGACCTCGACAGCGTGCTTTACCTGCGCCGCGTCGGCGACTGCGAGCGCATCCAGCGCACCTTCCGCTCCGCGTCCCGCATCGTCCTCGTCGGCGGGGGCTGGATCGGCCTGGAGGTGGCCGCCGCCGCACGGGAGGCAGGCGTCGAGGCCACCGTACTGGTGGCAGGCGAACTGCCACTGCTGCGCGTCCTGGGCCCGCAGATCGCGCCCGTCTTCGCCGACCTCCACCGTGAGCACGGCGTGGACCTGCGGCTCGATGCGCGGGTCACCGAGATCGTCGGCGAGAGCGAGAAGGCCGCGGGCGTTCGGTTGGCCGACGGCACCCGCATTGACGCGGACGCGGTCGTGGTCGGCATCGGCGCCACTCCCAACACCCAACTGGCCGCCGAATCCGGTCTGCAGGTCAACAACGGCGTCGTGGTCGACGCCTCCCTGCGGACCTCCGACCCGGACATCTACGCGGCCGGCGATGTGGCCAACGCCCTTCACCCGATGCTGGGCAAGCACATCCGCGTGGAGCACTGGGCCAATGCCCTTCACCAGCCTGGGACGGCCGCGCGGTCGATGCTGGGCGAGCCCGCGTTCTACGACCGCGTCCCGTACTTCTTCACCGACCAGTACGACCTGGGCATGGAGTACGCGGGCTACGCCGAGCCCGGTAGTTACGAGGACGTGGTGGTGCGCGGTGATCTCGCAAGCCGGGAGTTCATCGCCTTCTGGCTGGCCGACGGTCGCGTCCTGGCCGGCATGAACGTCAACATCTGGGACGTCAACGACGCGATCCAGCACCTGGTCCGCTCCGGCGAGAAGATCAACCGGGACCGGCTCGCCGACCCTGATTTGCCGCTGGAACAGTTGACTGCCGGGTGACGTACGGCCGCGGGCCGCTTCACGGGCGCGTCGGGCGCCCGCAGGGATGGGCAAGCCGGCGATGCCCCAGCGAGGCCGAGTCCCCTGTTTCATGCCCGCTCCCTCCGGCCGGTCGCGGCGCTTCAGCCAGCTCCGCATCGGTCAGGTCCAACGGATACCGGCGTTGCCGATACGGACGGTTGCCCGCGTTCCCATACACATGCGCGAGGCAATCACGCGATCGGGCAGCCGAGTTGAACTCCACCCGCACCGGCACGGAGGACTGCGACACCAGGGCCTCCTGGAACCTCGAACGGCTTCGACAACCTCGAGCTGCCAAGAGGCCCTTCCTCTATGCGCCGGTCGTCCCACGACCACCCGATCAGGACCGCCGTTCGATCCGCAGCCTCCTCGATCGACACAACCACGGCTTCCTACCGCATCCATGCCTAAATCGACCAAAAGGCGTGAGCATGCCGAACCGCGTGGCACCCTCCACCCGTGAAAGTAGACGAGCGTTGGTATCCACGAGATCTCCTCCACCCCTCCCCACTCCTCCCCTCCCCACCCGCAAGGACCGAGCTGACATGACCCAGCTACTCCCGACAGACGGCCGCGGCGTCCGCGACGCTCGTCTCCTCGCCACATGCCGAAGCGCCCGGCGGACCACGGTCATCAGCCTCCGGCGACAACGTCGCAGCCGCGACCCGCACTCTTCGCCGCTCCCCTCGCCCTGCGTTCCGCCCCCAGGTTCGCCCTGCCGCCTCCGCGCCTCCAAAGAAGAGCAGAAGCCCATGTCTGCGACCACCTCAACCATCACGAGTCCGCTGCCCCCGCGAGGCTGCCGCCGCGAGGCACTGCTCACCCTGCCGGCGCAGGAAGCACATGTCTCCGCCGCCCGTCACTTCACGGCGGACCTGTTGGAGAACTGGAGCGTCCCCCAGAACGAGCGGGACTCCGCCGTCCTCATCGTCGACGAACTCGCCGCCGATGCCGCCCGGTACGGCCACGAGTACATGACGGTGCAGCTGGCCGTCGACCACCACACGCTGCACATCGTGGTCGTCGACTCCGGAACTGCCACAGAACGCCCCCACCATGACGTCGCCCCGGACGAACACGGCCGCGGCAACGGCATCGTCGAGTGCCTCGCACAATCGACCGTGGTTCATCAAGCTCAGGACGGCCGCGAAGTCCACGCCTGCCTTCAGTGCTCGGCATGACCGAACCCAGTGAGGCTTCGGTTACAGGCGCTCCGGGTGCCGTTGCTGGAGCTGGCGACGGCGGGCGGCACCGCGCTGCTGGTGTGGATCGGCGGATCGGGGGTGCTGAATCACTGGTGGAGCGTCGGCCAGCTGGTGGTGGCGGTCAGCTACCTCAACAGCATGGTCTCGCCAATCAAGTCGCTCTCCCGTCTCTCCGTCACCTTCGCCCAGGGCCAGGCCTCCGGCGAGCGCATCCTGGGCATCCTCGACGAGCCGCGCAGCCCGGCGCGGAGCGAGGCCGGGCTGCCCGTTCGAGCGGCCGGCCGGATCGACTTCCGGTGCGTCTCGATGGCCTACGGGTCCCGGCCCGCGCTCGGCGGCCTGGACCTGACCGTCCTGCCCGGCGAACGGGTCGCGCTGACCGGCCCCAACGGCGCCGGCAAGTCCACCTCACTCGCTCTGATCGCGGGCCTGTATCCGCCCACCCTCGGTTCGGCGGCGATCGACGGCCGTGCGACCACCGAGCTCCCGGAGCCCTGGCTGCACCGGCAGGTCTCGGTCGTACTCCAGGACACCTACCTGTTCCCCGGCACCCTGGCCGAGAACGTCCGCTACGCGCGACCGGACGCCGACGACGCCGATGTGGCCGTGGCGGCCCGGGCCGCGCTCGTCACCGACTTCGCGCAGCACCTTCCGGACGGTCTCGCCACCCGGGTCGGTGACCGCGGGACCGGCCTGTCGGGTGGCCAGCGCCAGCGGGTGGGCATCGCCCGCGCGCTGCTCGCCGACGCGCCCATCGTCCTGCTGGACGAACCGACGTCCGGCCTGGACGCCGACGCCGAACTGCTGGTGATCGGCGCTCTGCGGCGGCTGGTCGCAAGCCGGACGGTGGTCATGACCACGCACCGCCCAGCACTGCTGGCCATGGCGACCCGCACGGTCCGGCTCACTGCGACGCCGCCCGCGTCAGGAGGCCGGACCGAGGTCCCGTGCCGGACGGCCGTCCGCGTCGTCGGCCAGGGTCGCGGCATCGGCGGCACCGCCTCCACCAGTCGCTCCACCAACGACCTCCCCAAGCCGCGGAGACCGGCCGGGGAGCCCCCGTAGCCCCGCTCGGCAGCCGCGTCCTGCACACCCAACAGCCGGGAGGGTGGCACTCCGCGGCTTCCTCGGCGTCGCGGTCGATCGACGCGGTGGATTCGAGTTCGATCGCGTAGCTACGCGCTACTGGTTCGATCAGCAGCACCACCCGGTCCCCTACCCGATGTGAGCCACCGGGTCCCTGGATCACATGACCGGGGGTGCGTCGGACCGACAGGCGATCGCGGCTCCGGCGCGCATGACGCCACCGGTGCGGGCGTCGGTTGACGGTGCAGCAGGTCTTCGGTCGGGTCGAAGTGCAGTGTTTGTCCGCCTTCGCCTGCGGTCCATTACGGACACCGCAGAAACTCTCCTGGCTCCAGGCGTACTGCTACCCGCCGTCACAGTGAAACAACGAAGACTTCGCCGTGGAATTCGTTTAGCTGAATGGAATTACTGTCCGCCCACCTAAAGTAACCCACCGGGTTACACCCCTTCAAATACCCCCCCGGGGGGGCTTAACCCGGTCGCCTGTCTGCCTGAAACTGGCCGATCCCGGATTGGTCCTGGATCACACCCGCCCGTGCGGCGGGGAATGCGTAGAAGGAACGATGATCATGAATGCGAACTCCTCTGTGCTGGTCCGGCGGGCGCGCACGGGCGTGGCCGCTGTCGCCGTTGCCGGAGCACTGGGACTCCTCAGTGCGTGCGGCGGATCGTCACACCCCAAACCATCGGGCGCACTGAGTCCCGGCACTGGCCAGACCCTGCCTGGAACGCCCGGTGTCTCCGGAACGGGCGGTACGGTCACCCCACCACCAAGCACGCCCTCGACCTCACCTACCGCCGGCCAATTGTCCGCTCCGGCGGCCGCCAACGCGGTGACGATCAAGAACTTTGCGTTCTCCCCGGCCAAACTGACGGTCAAGACGGGCACGAAGGTGACCTGGACCAACACCGACCCCGACACTCACACCGTCACCAGCAAACAAGGATCGGGCGGGCCGCTGAAGTCGGCAGGCCTGGCCACCAACGCCACCTACAGCTACACCTTCACCAAACCCGGCACCTACGCCTACTACTGCTCCATCCACCCGTTCATGACCGCCACCGTGGAGGTGACCCCATGACCGAACCGACACACGACTCGAACGGCGACGGCGAGCACGGCATGACTCGCCGTCAGCTCATGCGGCACTCCGCCTGGTTCGGTGGCGCCGTGGTCCTGACAGTCACCGGGGGAGGAGTGATCAGCCATATCGCCGGTTCGCCGGACCCCACCCCGGCAGGCAGCGCAGACCTGCGATTCGTGCAGGTCTCCGACAGCCACATCGGCTTCCATGGCCCGCCCAACATGAATGTCACCGGAACGTTCACAGCAGCGCTCAACCAGGTCAACTCACTCGGATTCCGCCCCGACTTCGTCATGCACAGCGGCGACCTGACACACCTTTCCACCCCCGCCCAGTTCGACCAGGTCAAGCAGATGCTGTCGCAGCTGCGCACGGACCGGATCTTCACCGTGCCGGGCGAGCACGACTCGATCGGAGACAACGGACGCGCATACCGACAGACTTTCGCCAAAAACACCCTCGGCGACGGCTGGTACAGCTTCGACACCCATGGTGTGCACTTCATCGCGCTGGTCAACACTCTGCACCTTGAGCAACTCGGCCACCTGGGCAGCGATCAGATCGACTTCGTCCGCAAGGACATCGCCGGCCTGTCATCGGACACCCCGATCGTCGTCTTCAGTCACATCCCGTTGTTCGCGATGTACCCGAAGTGGGGCTGGGGCACCGACGATGCGGTACAGGTGCTGTCGATGCTGCGCCGTTTCTCCTCAGTCACGTGCCTCAACGGGCACGTCCACCAGCTGTTCACCAAGACCGAGGGCAACATCACCTTCCACTCGGCCGCCCCCACCTGCTACCCGTTTCCCAAACCCGGCCACGGCCCCGGCCCCATTCCGCAGGTGCTGCCCGCCGGACGCCTCAAGGACGCACTTGGTATCCGCACCGTCAACTACCGGCAGGGCAGCCACGCACTGGCGGTCAAGGACGAGAAACTCACATGAACACCCGGAGCCTGCCCGCCCTCGCACTGCGCTTGGTGCTCGCCGCCACACTCGCGGCAAGCGGATACATCCACGCCCAGCTCTACATCGACGGATACCGCTTCATCCACGTCATCGGCCCGTTGTTCCTGCTGCAGGCCGGCGCCGCCTTCGCAGTTGCCGCACTTCTCCTGTTGGCGGCACCCCTGCTACTCCGAATCGCCGCCGCTGCAATCGCCATTGGCGCGCTCGCCGGGTTCGCCACATCCCGCACCATCGGATTGTTCGGGTTCACCGAACGCGGCCTGCAGCCTGCCCCGCAGGCGCTGCTCAGCCTCATCGCCGAGACGCTCACCCTGCTCACTGTCGTGGCCTGGCAGGCATTCGAGGTCCGGCGACACCGTCGCACCCGGCCGCACCACGACAAGACCAGCCGAGTGCGGCCCGACCTCCGCACCACGGCACCGGACTGATGAATCAGACACCGACGCGCCTCCCACGCAGCGGACACCACCCGGCGCGGCGGCCCACCCGCCGGCCGACAAGTGGCAGGCTGGCTATCGAAGAGGGATGATGAACAGGAATCGTGCGCTTTATGCGCTGGCCGCGTGTCCGCGTGAACGGTAAAATTTTTTAGGAAAGCGCACCTGACTGAATTACTGGGCTCGAATTTCTTGCACGGGCCACGGGATGCGCGCAGTCTTGGGCTGACGTGATTTTGTTACCGCGAGACGCGCCCCGACGGTTCGCGACGTCGGCACAATAGGTGGTCACGAGCAGGACCGATGGGCAACGCGACCGTGCGTGTCGTTCTAAAACCAGAGCGGTTATCGAGTGTTTTGTTTTCGAGCGACGGGCTGACACGTCGGTCCCGGGGCACCCCTCGAGGGTTGAGTGCCGTCTGCCGCACTTCGCCACTCCACCTGTAGGGATATCCCGAACCTTCGATCAGAAACGGGGCCTGCGCATGGGATGGCTCACCTTCGGTTACTTCATATCGTATGTTCCGTACGCCATGCTGGTGAAGGCACTGGCCAGCGGAGTGACTCCGCTGTCGGGGAAGCCGGTCAACGGCTTTGAGTTGCTGCCCGCAGCCGTCCTCGGACAGCTCGTGGTGATGCCTGTGTTCGTAGCCCTGTCGGGTTGGTGGCGGCATATGCGGCGGGGTGGGATCGGGGGGCGTCGGATTCCAGTGGCGGGTCGGGAAACGTTGGCATCCGGCCTCTTCGCTTCACTTATAATCGGCACCACCACGATGAACTACACCTTTTCCGGCGTCTCGATCCTCTTCATGCTGTTGTTGATGCGCGGGGGAGTTCTGGTTGTTTCCCCGTTGGTCGACAAGGCGCGCAAACGGCGGGTGACGACATCTTCCTGGGTGGGGTTGTGCCTCAGCCTGATCGCGGTTTCAGTGGCACTCGGTGATGTGAACAGCTACCACCTCACGCTGGCTGCCGTGCTGAGCGTCCTGATCTATCTCGTCGGCTACATGGGCCGGTTCGAAATCATGAGCCGGGTGGCCAAGTCCGGGGTCCTCGCAACAGACCGCCGCTTCTTCGTGGAGGAGCATGTCGCCGCACCGGTTTGGCTGGCTCTGCTGCTGGCGGCAGGGGCACTGGCCGGGCAAGGGCAGTTGCGTGCGGGCTTCACCACATTCCTCGGTACCCCTGTCGCGTTGGCGGCGGCGGGCATAGGCGTGGCGTACGAGGTGCTGTTCGTCTTCGCTTCGCTGATCTACCTCGACCGGCGCGTGTACACCTGGGGCGTGCCGGCCTGGGCGTTCGCCAGCCTGATGTCCGGTCTGGCCGCCTCCTTCTCGCTGGCGTGGGCGGCCGGGCTCCAAGCTCCGGGGAACGCTCAGCTCCTCGCGCTCGTCTTCGGCGTCGGCGCGGCGGCGGCGCTGTCCTACCCGTCGGCCGTCACCTGGTGGCGGGTACGCGCCACCAGGGCGGTGTGCCGCGTGCTCTTCGTCTGCGGCGGGAACACCTCCCGTTCGCCCATGGCCGAGGTCATCGCGTGGGCCCAGGCCGCGGAGGCGGGAGTCGCGTACGCCTTCCGGTTCTCCAGCGCGGGTGTTGCGACGACGCGGCCCGGGGCCCCGATGGCTCCCGACGCCAGGTCCGCGCTCGCTGAGCTCGGACTGGACCGAGTGCCGGGCCGGGGGAATCCCCGGCTTCACCGAGCACGCCCGGTCACCCCTGAGCTCTGCCGGGACAGCTCCGTCATCTACTGCATGACCCGGGCCCATCGCCATGGGGTGATCGCCATGGCACCCGAGGCCGAGGGCCGCACCCTGTGCCTGGATCCGCGCTGTGACATTCCCAATCCGGAGGGGCAGTCCCCGGAGGTGTACGGCCGGTGCGCCCGGCACATCCAGCGGTCCGTCCGCGTCCGCCTGGGCGAACTCCTTCGCTCCGACCTCCTTGCGGCGCACCGTCGAGCCGCAACACCCGGATGTGGCAGGTGATCGCGGTGATCGGCAGCATCTCGGAGGCGTTGGTGGACGTCCTGTGCGAGGCGTTCGACCGCGGTGATCGGCCCACGCCTGATCACGCCAACCGGCCGCCGTCGCTGGACGACGTCGTCGAACACCGTGCCCGCGCCGCCAGGTCGGGAGCGCTGCCGGCCAAGGGGGACGCCGCCGCGGACGCCGCCGCACGGGCCCACTTCCGCGACAACCTGCGCTTCTACGGGCCGCCGACCGCCGGCTACACGGATGTCCTGCGCCTGCGGCTGGGCATCGGCTCTGACCGTTCCATCGTGTGCATCCCGGCTGTCAATCGGTTCGTCCTGCCGCGGGCCCCTCTGGAGGAGTACGTCCAATGGAGCGGTTGACGAATGGCTGCGACGCCGCCGTCACGCGGCGGGCTCACATAGTCGCAGTGGTCGCCCAACCTGAGGATCTCACCGCCCCTCGCCTGCACGGCCTCGCAGGGGTGGCCGACGCGCTGGAGGTGCGTGCCGACCTGGTCGGCGACCCCGATCCGCACCGGCTGCGCCGACACTTCACCGGGCCAGTGACCTACAGCCTGCGCTCCCCGCGCCACGGCGGTCGCTCGGCTGCCGGCCCGGTCGAACGCCGCACCCGGCTCCTCCGCGCGGCGGACCACTATGACGTGGTCGATCTGGAGGCCGTGGACGACCTGGTCCCAGAACTGCTGGCGGGCATCCCCGCCCGGCAGCGGCGCGTCTCCTGGCACCAGCCCGAACCCGCACGCCCCGAGCGGAGCGCCGACCGCGGGACCGGCGTGCTGGAGGCATCCGCGGAGCTGCGGGAGCGGTTCGCCGCGATGGCCACCACACCTGCGCTGCTGTACCTCCTCGTGCCGCAGTCGGGAACCCAGTACGGTTCGGCCTCGCCGCTGCTGCTCACCGGGCTCGGGCGCTCCGACGTGACGGCGTTCGCGTCCGGTCCGGCCGGCACCTGGACCCGGGTGCTGGCGCCGTGGCTGGGCGCGCCCCTCGCCTTCGGCCGGGCCGGTGCCCCGGGGGCGGACGGAATGCCGAGCGTGGGCCAACTCCTGACTGACTACGGACTGCCCGCTCTGCCACCGCTCAGCGCCCTGCTCGGCATTGCCGGCCATGCCGCGGGACGCTCACTGTCACCCCGGCTGCACAATGCGGCATTGCGGAAGCTGCAGCTGCCCGCGCTCTACCTGCCCTTCCAGGTGGACACGTTCCCCCGCTTCTGGCACTGGGCCAACGGCTTCGGGGCGCTGGTCGGGCTGCCGCTACGCGGGCTGACCGTGACCGCTCCCCACAAGCAGAGCGCGGTCGAAGTAGCCGACATCGTCGGCCCGCAGGCGCTGCGGTGCGGCGCGGCCAACGTTCTGTGGCTCGACGCCGGGCGCTGGCGGGCGGCCACCACCGACACCGCCGCTGCCCTGCACATCCTTGCCCGGGCCGGGGTCGATCCCAGCGGCCGCAGGGCCGCCGTCATCGGTTGCGGCAGCACCGGGCAGGCCGTCGCGCTGGCCCTGCTCCAGGCCGGAGCCCGGGTGACCCTCGTCAACCGGGGGCATGCACGCGGCCGGGAAGCCTCCTCGCGCCTCGGGGCTCCCTACGTGCCGCTCTCCCGGTTCTCCCCGGCAGGACACGCTGTGCTCGTCCATGCCACGCCCCTGGCGGAAAGGCAACCGTTTCCGGTTGCCGCCGTCGACCCGGACGCGGCGGTGTTGGAAATGGTCTACCGCGATCCTCCGACCGCGCTCATGAGCGCCACCCGCGCCCGCGGACTGATCGGCATCGACGGCTGGGACGTCCTGCTCGTCGAAGTGAGCGAACAATTCCAGCTGTTGACAGGCCATCCGTTCCCTGATGCGCTACCACTGCGCTCCCTCCGCTTCAGCCAGGTCGAGCGCGCCGACATCCACGACCTCCCCGAGCCGGGGGAATCGCCCCCGGCGCAGTCCCCGATGCAACCCACGAGCGGAGAGGCACCATGACGACCCGTTCGGCCTCCCCCGCCGGACCGGCCGCACCGCGGCCGCCGGACACCCCCGACGTCTCGGCGCTGCTGGGCGACTGGGTCAACACCGACCAGGGCAGTTCGAAGGGCGCCCTACGGCTGAGCGTGACGTGGCACGAGAAGGGCCTGTTCGTCAGGGCTTTCGGCACCGGCAGCCCGCAGCCGCGCGACTGGGGTGAGGTGTCGGCGGTTGTGTACACCGCGCCAGGAACCCCATCGGCCGCCTGGTCATTCTCGGCGATCTACAACTTCGGCTCGCTGCGCACTGTCCTGTGCACCTACCACAAGACGGGCATCCTGGTGGCCACCACGAGCAGCATCTTCAGCGATGGCAGCGGGGGGGCCGACCACTGGGCCCGCTCGTTCTTCCACAGGGCGGATGGGCGGGCATGACGGCACGGACGGTCGATCCGGCGCCGCTGGCCGGTGGCTGGGTCAACTTCGACACCACCGCCACGGGTATCCACCTGGTCGATGCCACGGTCGACGGCAGCCGGCTCATGCTGCGGATCACCGAGCGCGGCAACCCGGACCCGTCACAAGAGGCGCTCGTACCGACCGCAACGCCCGTCACCGGCGCCACCCTGCCCGCCGTCCCTCTGGCCGATGACATGGACGCCCCCGAGGCCGTGGCCTTCCTCGCCGAAGGTCTGCTCGGCTCCCGCCAGGTCATCCTCTGCGGCTACCTCAACCGCGGCCTGCTGACCATCGATGTCCATACCGTCCATACCATCGATCCGCAGATACCGAACGTGATGTACCGCGCCCACTTCTACCGTTCGGAAGGAGCCGTCCTCCTATGACCGGTGACCTGGGCCACGGTCCGGCACGCGATCCGGTGGCCGGGGGCGACCGGATCGTTCTCGACGCCGTGGCGAAGCTGGCCGCAGACAACTTCGCCCCCCGCGCCGAGGAATACGACCGCAGGGCCGCCTTCCCCGCCGAGGACTTCGACGATCTGTTCTCCGGCGGGTTCCTGGCCGCCCCTGTGCCGCGGGAGCACGGCGGCCTGGGCTACGGGCCCCAGCAGCGCAACACCCTGCCCCTGTGGGAGATGACCACCACGCTGGCCAAGGCTGATCTGTCACTGGCCCGCTGCTGGGAGGGGCACGCCAACGCACTCGTCCTCATCGACGCCCTGGCCGGCCCGGAGCAGAAGCGACACTGGTTCACCGGCGTGGTCGAACACGGAGAGAAATGGGCCGCCTGGAGCGGCGAACCCCAGGCCCCCAAGCCGGGCGAGATCGGTCGCTTCGGCACCATGCTGACACCCGTCCGCAGCGGCTGGACCCTTCGCGGCAGCAAGGCGTTCGCCACCAGCGCCACCGGAGCCCAGTGGGCGATCCTGCTCGTCGATCCGGCCGGCCCCGGCGGAGCCCGGCACAGCCGAGAGGCCCACGGAAGGCTCCTGCTGCTCGCCTGCGACCTGTCCGACCCGACTGTGACTGTGGACGGTTCGTGGTGGGACCCGATCGGCATGCGCGCGACGGTCAGCCATGTGGTGCGGTTCCACGACACCTTCGTACCGCACGAGCATCTCATCGGCCGCCCCGGCGGCTACTTCGAAGGGCACTGGCAGACCGCTTTCATCCCGCACTACGCAGCCAGCTTCCTCGGCGGCGCCCTGGCCGCGCACGAATACGGGCTCGGGTATCTGATGCGGCAGGGCAAGGGCGGTGATCCCCATGTGCAGCGGCGGGTGGGCAGCATGGCGGTCAACATCGACACCGCCCGCCTCTGGTTGCGCTACGTCGCCGGTCTGTGGGACGAAGGCAGGGTCGAGGAGGCACGGATCGCCGGCAGCAGGGCCTGGCATGTGATCGAGCATTTGGCGGAAGAGACAGTGCACCACGTCATCCGCGCGTGCGGTGCCCGCAGCCTGATCCGCCCGAGCCCCGTGGAGCGGATCCTGCGCGACCTGACCTTCTACGAGCTCCATGACAACGACGACCACGTCCTGGCGACCATCGGGCAGGCCGTACTCGGCGAGCAGCACGACCCGTCGTTCCACAGACCATGACTCCGAACCCTCGAGCCAGGTAAGGGAACACATCATCGCAGGGAATCCATCGGCGACGATGCATGGACATGCGAGACCAGCGACCTACGAGTGCTTGGGCGCGCAGCCGTCGCGGCTGAGGCCGGGTCGGCGCGCGGGGCAGGTATGGCTCGCGACGGCCTGCGCGCCGGTCACCAGGCTGCGGGCGACGAGCATGGCCACGTCGGCAGGGGCGTCCGGCGGCGCACCTGAAGGTGCCCGATCGTCCGCGCCGAGGGCCCGCCTCGAAGGCGGCTGCCTCCCCACCCTGTCAAAACTGGGCACGTCCCAGTTTCCAGGTGACGACACATGAAAGATGTCACTCAACGCAGATCCGCCTGGTCGCCATATAGCGAAATCTCACCTCAATTCATGTTTCTTGCAGCCTTGATGACTGCGCATCGCCACGCGCGAGGGCCATCTCCACTGCGGGCTCCAGCCCGCACAACGCGCTCCGATCGCCGTCGTGCACCTGCGAAGGAGCCGCACTTCGGCAATGTCCGCACGCTCGCCCTCGTCGTCCCAACCGATGCCGTAGGCGGTCCGAAGACCCGGGCACCTATGACTCTACGAACACGGCCCCTCCTTCACCTGGGTCGGCGTGTCGCTCTCATCGGCCGTCCGGCCCAACCGCTCTCCTCCATTCGCGTACCTGCTGGCGCGCCGACTGGGCCCGGCAGGAACTCTTCGGACGTACTGGCGAGATCGGCCCGCAACGCCTGGAGAACCCGTTGAGAAACCCTCGCCTCGCGACCGCCTCGGTCGCCGCTGACGCCATGCGTGCCACGGTGCACAACGGTTGCTCCGGCGGCAAAAGGACGACGATCGGCGTGAGCCCGCAGCCCGCACCGGCGGCGGTCGCATCCGCCCGCACCGATCCTCGCTTTGTCTCCGGGCCGTCGGTCCGCACCACCGGCACTCCCAGGGCCGCGCTCGGCACCACGTGGTCTGCCGTCCAGCTCCAGGGCGGCAAAATCGAGAGCGGGGGCGGCTGATCACGTGGACGGCCTCGCTCACCCTGCCAACCACCGACGGCTCTACGGCGTCCTGTGGATGCTCCTGCCCGTGGCGGTCACGGTCGGCCTGTACTGGTACGGCCGGGTACACACCCCCGCCTACGAGAACAGCCTCTTCGGACAGCGCGGCGACGACGCCAGACTACTCAAAGCCCAACTCGGCTCCGCACTGCTGGGCCTGGCGCTGATTCAGCTACTTCTCGCCCTCTGGATGTACGGCCGCCTGCCCGCACTGCGAACCGCACCACACCGGGTCAACACGACGCACCGCCTCATCGGTCTGACCGCCTTCCTCCTCTCCCTCCCCATCGCTCGGCACTGCATCACCACCTACGGCGTCCAGCTGACCGACACCCGCCTGGCGCTGCACTCGCTCACCGGCTGCTTCCTCTACGGGGCCTTCGTCGCCAAGGTCATCGTGGTCCGCCACCGCCACTGGCCCGGCTGGGCACTCCCTCTGGCTGGAGGCACCCTCGTCACCGCGATCGCCCTGATCTGGTACGCCGCCGCCTTCTGGTTCCTGAACGGCTTCCAGGCCCCCGGCCTGTGAGCAGCGCGCGAGACGCCTCTCCCGACGGCCTACGGCAGCCCCGACCGGACCGACAACATCGCGGTGAGCGACACGCTGCCCAGTGACACCCTGTACTTGGGCGGTGGCCGCCGGTTCGGGCGAGGTCAGGCAAGCCTGGGGACATGAAGTCCAGAAGCCCTGCCCGTTGTTCTCGTGGCAGCCGGGCCCTCGGAAGCTACCGGCGGTCAGCTTCACTTTTAGCGCTTCACGTCTAACCTCAATACCGGTAACTTAGGCACTGTTTCTCGGATCATGTTCGGAGCCAGATGGCGAGGGCTGCGAGTGTGACGGTGCCGAGGTAGATGTAGGCGCGCTTCTCATAGCGGGTAGCGACGGCGCGGAAGCCTTTGAGGCGGTTGATGGTGCGCTCGACCGTGTTGCGTTTCTTGTAGCGCTCGCTGTCGAAACCGGTGGGCCGGCCGCCTCGGGACCCTCGGTTCTTGCGGTGTTTCTGCTGGTCGAGGCGTTCAGGGATGGTGTGTGGGATTCCGCGTCGTCGCAGGTAGCGGCGGTTCCTCCGGGATGTGTAGGCCTTGTCCGCCAGGACACGGTCGGGCCGGGTACGAGGTCGGCCGACTCCGGTGCGAGGCACGGAAACCTGCTTCAGCACCCGCTCGAACTGGGGGCCGTCACCGTAGTGTCCGGGTGTCAGGACGAAGGCGAGAGGCCGGCATCGCCCTTCGGCGGCGAGATGGATCTTGGTGGTGAAGCCGCCGCGGGAACGTCCCAGACACTCGCCGATCTGACCACCTCCTCCAGCCGGACGGCCAGTTTCCGAAGTACCGGATTGACCTGATTCGTCCCCCGGGCGGCCCCCTTTTGAGGAACCGCGGCCGGGGGCGCTTTCCTCGCGCCGGCGGCATGCTGGTGAGCCCGCACCGCTGTTGAGTCCACCGACACGTCCCAGTCGATCCGGCCCGCGGCGTCCTCGGCGGCCTGGACCTTCGACAGCAGCATCTCCCACGTCCCATCCGCTGACCAGCGGCGATGACGTTTATAGACCGTCTCCCACGGCCCGAACCGCTCCGGCAGATCCCGCCACTGCACACCCGTCCGCACCCGGTACAGCACCCCGTTGATCACTCGCCGGTGATCACTCCACCGCCCCACGTGCACCACCACGAGGTAAGAACGGCTCCAGCCGATCCCACTCCGCATTCGTCAGATCCCCACGGCCCATACAGCCAGCCTGCCCCAACACCCCACTCACGTCAGGAGATCCGAGAAACAGTGCCTAGGGGCATTGCGGTCGTTGTTGTTGGTATGCCAAGAGCGGGACAGCTGAAGTCATCTGGTGAGCGTCTGTCGGACCGGGTCGCGGTCGGGGTGTTGACACAGGCTTTTCCTCCGGAGCTTGTGGACGAGGTGTTGGCGGATACGGGCCGGATACAGCAGCGGAACCGGCTGTTGCCGGCCCGGCTGGTGGTCTACTTCGTGTTGGCGATGTGCCTGTTCTCGGGGCAGAGCTATGAGGAGGTCGCCCGGCTGCTGACCACGGGTTTGCGGGGTGCGCGGTGTTGGCGTGCGTCGTGGGCGGTGCCGAGCACGGCTGCGATCTGGAAAGCCAGGTCCCGGTTGGGTGTGGCGCCGCTGCGGCAGCTGTTCGCGCGGGTGTGCCGTCCGGTCGCCACACCGGACACTCAGGGTGCTTTCTACCGGGACTGGCGGCTGACCGCGATCGACGGCACCACATTCGACCTGCCTGACACGAAGGCGAACGTGGAGGTGTTCGGCCGTCCGCCGCGCTCCGGTCGGGGTGAACAGAACGTCGGCTGCCCGCAGTTGCGCATGGTCGGTCTGGTGGAGTGCGGCACCCATGCCGTCTTCGACGCTGCGATCGGTGCTCTGCGCACCGGAGAGCAGACTCTGGCCCGTGCGGTCCTGCCGTCCCTGCGGCCGGGGATGATGCTGCTGGCCGACCGTGGCTTCTACGGCGTGGACCTGTGGCGTACAGCCGCCGCCACTGGGGCGGACCTGCTGTGGCGAGTCCGCAAAGACCTGGTGCTGCCCGTGGTCGAGCAACTGCCGGACGGCTCCTACCTCACGGAGATCTTCGACCGGAGCGACATCCACCACACCCGTCGCGGGGTGCCGGTACGCGCGGTGGAGTACACCATCGCCGGCCACGAGGGTGTCTATCGCCTCCTCACCACGATCCTCGACCCGGGCAAGGCCCCAGCCGCGGAACTGGCCGCCCTCTACGCCCAGCGATGGGAGTTCGAGTCCACCCTCGACGAAATCAAGACCCACCTTGGTGGGCCACGCCTGGTGCTGCGTTCACAGCACCCTGATGGAGCCGAGCAGGAACTCTTCGGCTTCCTGCTCGTCCACCACGCCATCCGACACCTGATGCACCAGGCCGCACGACAAGGCGATCACGATCCCGACCGGATCTCCTTCACCCGCTCACTGCGCGTCGTGCGCCGCCAGGTCACCGACCAGGCGGCGTTTTCCCCCCGGCAGACTTACCCGCGCAATCAAAGCCACCCACGCTGAACTCCTCGAACGCCTCCTGCCACCACGACGCCGCCGATCCAACCCCCGCGTCATCAAACGCAAAATCGCCAGCTGGCCCCTCAAACGCGCAGCCCACCACGTTGCAGACCGCCCACGCGCCCCAGTCATCACCATCGTCAATGCCACCAAACCCAAACGGGTCAAGCGGACAACAACGCCCTAAGTTACCGGTATTGCGTCTAACCTCGCCGTTTCGGTCGGGATGAGGCCGGAAGCGGGGCGGAAGCACGAAGGGCCTTCTGAGCTGGAACGATAAACCTTGGCGGGGTATCCGTGGTGATGCTCCAGTCCGAGCGGTGACTCGACCAGCGACCTCGCGGTTCACGAGCTCGGGAACAGGGGCCCGCCCGCCATGAGGCCGCCGTCGACAAGGAGGATGTGCCCGGTGACGTAGCTCGCCTTGTCCGAACCCAGGAACTGGACGGCCTCGGCGATCTCCTCCGGGGTGCCCGCCCGGTGCATGGGCAGCACCGAATCGACCGCGGCACGAGCCGTGTCGTCGCCGGTGAACCGCTCGTACATAGCGGTCCGGGTGTAGCCGGGCGCGACCGCGTTGACCCGGATACCGTGAGCGGTGCCTTCGAGAGCGGCCGCCTTGGTGATGCCGACGACGGCATGCTTGCTCCCGACGTACAAGGCTGCCCCGGGATAACCCATCAGGCCGAAGTTGGAGCTGACGTTGACGATGCTGCCGCCGCCCTGTTCCCTCATGACCCGGAACTCATGCTTCAGGCACAGCAGTGTTCCCTTGACGTTGGTATCGAAGGTGGCCTGGTAAGCCTCATCGGTCACCTCGGCGACCGGGCCGGGGGTTCCCTCGGTGCCGGCGTTGTTGAAGGCGACATCGATCCGCCCGAACCGCGCCACCGCACGATCGACGAGGTCCTTCACATCAGCGTCGAAGCGGACATCGGCACGCACGAACTCGGCCGGGGCGCCGAGGTCGGCCAGCTCCCTGGCAAACTGCCCACCCACGTCCTCCTGGCGGCCGGAGACCACAAGGCTCGCGCCTTGACGGGCGTAAGCCAAGGCGGTGGCGCGGCCGATACCGGTAAGCGCGCCCGTGATGAGGACGACGGGATCAGGCACGTCGAGAGTCCTTCCTTCAACCACTCGGGTGAACAACGGGCAAGCGGTCCGGAACCCGCACAACACCGGGTTCCTCCTCGGGCCGGGGCGTATCCCCCGGTACGCCCCCAAGGAAGGTGTCCCAGTCGGACAACAGCCGCATCGGACCCGACCGCTGCATACGTCGAACGGCGGCACTCGATTACCCGTATGGCCCTCGGACGCCAACCGGGACAGACGACCCGCAGGCGGTCGCGCGGTGGGAGGCGAACCATGGTTTCAGACGGGAGCCGCCATGGGGCAGAGACATGGGGCACAGATCGGGGAACGGTCCGCACGCTGGAGCCCACTCGCGGGGCAATCCTCCGTCTCTCTCGCTCCTCGACGCCGCGCGATCCGCTGACGTCCTGGGGAGCACCGGTCCCAGTCGGTGGAGTCCGGCAGGAGCGAGTGCGGGTGGTGCGGGTCTCGCGCGGCAGGGCGAGCTTGCGCGAGGCGGGCGGTGATCAGCCAGGCCGCCAAGGGCGCGACGGCGGCCAGGGCGCTACACAGGCCGAAGCCGGTGGTCGCGGCCAGCACGGCGGGGCGCAGCCCGACACCGTCCACCCACCGTCCGACGGGCAACAGCCGGGCACCGACGGCAGTTGGTGGCCCAGCACGACCCACTGAGCGGTCGCGGCGGACACGTGCAGGCCGTCGGCGATGTTTGCCAGGGCCACGTTGACGATGTTCATGTCGAGCATCGCCACGAAGACAGTACGCCCGCCACGGCCACCAGCAGCCAGCGGTCCTCGTCGGCGGAGCCGACGGGTACGTGGCCGGGCTGTTCGAACCGGCACTGCGGTGTGTCACGCTGCCGCCCCTCACCGTCGCGGTGGGGCTGCCGGACAGCAGCCCCGTCCCACAAGTCGGGAAGAAACCGAGCACATCCATCAAGCTGACAACACGCCTGCTGCGAGCGGAAGTTGCGGCATCGATGGGTTCCGTTGGGGACTCGTACGATAACGCCCTCGCGGAGAACCTGTGGATGCTGATCAAGACCGAGTGCGTGCGCGGCCGCGTTTTCGCGACGCGGGCCGAGGCGAACCTCGCACTCCTCGAGTACATCGACGGCTTCTACAACTCCCGGCGCATCCAGAAACGCCTCGGCTTCCTCAGCCCGGTCGAGTTCGAAGAGAAGCACGACGCCGACCAGGCAACGACCGAACGAACCTGAACACCCGTCAACCCGCCCTGACCAGCTGATCAGCACCTCCCACACGCCGGGGAGAACCTCACGCGCACCCAGCGAGCGTTCGCAAAATTGCCGCTTTAGGGGACACAGCGTCGTGCGCAGGTGAGGGTTTCTCGCGTCAGTGCTGAGGTGTGACGAGGCCAACGGGTAGTCGTCCGGTGTATCTACGCTGACCTGCGGCGATGGCGTGAGTGTTCCCGAACCCCGTGGGAGGCGTTCCTGGGGTGAACTGAGATGAGCCCTGACCTGAGGGTTCTCAATTATCCGCAACGCCCACCGCGCGTCGGTCCAGGGCCGGTATCCCTGAGGAAGTGGGGCACCGGGAGAAGTGGCGGCTGGCCCTGGACCTGATCGACGAGGCGATCGACTGGGGCCTTGCCCCGCAGGTGATTGCCGCGGATGCCGGGTACGGCCAGAACAACGCATTCCGGCAGGCCCTGGCCGACCGCGGCCTGGACTTCGTCGTCGCGGTGCGGGCGGATGAATCCGCCCACCCGTAGGGTGCCAGCCGGATCCCGCCAGCACCTCCACCCACTACACTCCCTGCTCGACCAGATCACGAAAGATTCGAGGCCGAACCAAGGAGGCCCGCAGTGACCGGGGACGCGGTGATCCGGGCGCGCGAGAAGGCGACTCGCGGGGACTACGCCTCCATGGCCCGTCTGGCGGGAGCGATGTACGAGGCGGGGCTCGGTCCCCGCGAGGTGATCCGCGAGTGCTACGGAACGGAATTCCCCAAGGAATTCTTCCTCTTCGCCGAGACAGGGCCGTACACACTGGACCTGACGATGGACTTCACCAACCAGCCCTGGCAATTGACCATTCCCCTGTCCCAGGGCGGCCCTCCACCGGAACCGGACACCCTGGACCGGATCGAGCACAAGGTCTTCGTCCGCGAGCCCTGCCTCGTCCCTCTCGCTCTGCCCCTGGACCTCGACGCGGTCCACGGAGGCCGGGTCATCTGCTACCACCTGGACGAATTACGCGCGGGCCGCCCCACCACGTTCGGCATCCGCGTGGCCGTGGGCCCCGACGACGAGACCGAGCGCTGCGCCTCATCCCTCCTGGACGTCATCCACCAGCACCACGCCGACATCCTGCGCCTCCTCGCCCACCGGAACCACCTGCCGTCGAACCGCGGAACGGGCGCGGTGGACTCGGCGGACGTCGAGGAGGCCCGGGACATCTTGACCCAGATCGAGGATCTGCAACACCGGGTCATGGCCCGGACCCAGAAGTAGAGAACCGAAGTCTCGACACCCCAATCGCGCCTTGCACGCGGGCTGCGTCCCCTCACCACATTGGTCCCTGCTGATGGGCCGGATGCACAGCAGTTGGCGGATAGCGGCGCATGGGACCTCCTCGGCCATACCCGGGTGCGTCGACGACGCCGGTCGCTCTCGCGGTCCGCCCACGAGCGGCTACGGCACCTGGATATCACGTCCTGACCAGCAGGGTTGGCGAGACTCCAGGGCCACGCTGAGCGCTGATGTCTCGTGCGCTCCCTGCCCATCCTGCCCATCCTGCCCATCCTGCCGGATAGCGTCTCCCGTCACGGACCGGAGCTGTCGGCGCTGTGCTGTTCGCGTGCGCCGTCGGCCAACCTTCGTGCCACCCGGGCGACATGGGCATCCGGGGTGTTCATCGGAGGCTGGCCGTACCGGGGGCAGCGCGTTCGCACTGGAAGGGGGACGTTTCGACGGCGTCAACCACGGCGTCGTGCTTGCGCACCAGGCCCAGGAGCTGCTGGAAGGGCTCGCGAGAGCTGAGGCCGCCGCTGAGGCTGCTCGGAAAAATGCCAAAAACCACCTGGAACGTCCCCGCCAGATTCGACGTCACCCACTGGCCGATCAAAGTCGAGAAATACCTCGCACGGACAGAGAAGCCGATCCACCGAGCCATCCTTCCCCATGACATGCCCAACAAGCCGTCCCAGAAAGAGACATGGCTCCGCGCGAATCCTTCTGTTAGCTCCTCTGAGGCGAGAGCATCATCGATGTCGCCGAGCGCTGCGTCCTGTGGGGCTGTTGTCTTTTCGATCTCGGAGCTTGGCGGTCGAACGAGGGTTCAACAGGATTCGTGATCGTGGTTCTTACACTGACCGGCCTCGTGGTCGTCCTCTTCTTCGCCTCCACCTCCCGCTGCCTTCCTCTGAAGCGCAGCCCGCGACCGGACTGGCTCACGAATAGCCGCCGCGCCCCCGGAGGATCCGTGCCACCGACTCCTCGGGATCCCCCGTGGTCGCCCGCCCCAGATGGATCTCCAGCGTCTCGTACGGCACCCGGACCACATGCGCGGCGTGCAGCGCCCGCAGCCCCGCCACTGACGGCGCGTCGGGAGCCGCGACACCACGTCGCTCCAGTAGCGGCCGACATCCACCTTCGACATGCCCTGGACTCCAGTCAGCACCGGTGACTTCCAGCCAACTTCGGTTGGGTCAGCGGCGGATCGGTGCACTCGGCACCCACACACGGGCAGCGCCGGCGCCGAAGATTCCCGTCAACCCATTACCAAGCGTTTACTGAGCAGATACCTTTCTCCTTGCCGGTGGCAGGGGGCGGAGCGATCCGGCCGTCCCTGCTTGCCCCGGAGTTACCGCCGTACGTCGTTCGGCCCGTTTTCGGCCATTACTCCTATTTCTCATGGACCGCCGGAAGGAAGCGTTTTGAACGCTCGGAACCGCCGCACCACGGTAGCCGCCGTATCCGTCGCAGGGCTCATAGCGCCGCTGCTGCTGATCGGATCGGGCACCGCCTCCGCCCACAGCGACCCTGCCAAGGAGGCTGCCAAGCTCGCGAAGAAGCTCGTCAAGAAGAGCAACGCCGAGGATGCCTACGAGCATCTGAAGCAGTTCCAGCGGATCGCTGACAAGAACGGGAACACCCGGGTGGCCGGGTCGGAGGGGCACCGTCAGTCGGCCGAGTACGTCGAAGGCCTGCTGCGGAAGGCCGGGTACTCGGTGACCCGGAACGAGTTCGACTACCCGTTCACCCAGACGCTGGCGCAGAGCCTGCGGGTGGTGTCGCCGCAGCAGCAGGACGTCCCGGTGATCGCCATGACGTACTCCGCCAGCAGCCCGGTCGGCGGTATCACCGCCCCGGTCGCGGTGGTGCCGGTCGACGACACCACCGGCTGCGAGCCGGAGGACTACGCCCCCGGGACGCTCACCGGCAAGGTCGCGCTGATCAAGCGCGGCGGCTGCGCCTTTGCGCAGAAGCAGGAGACCGCCGCCGGTGCAGGCGCGGTCGGCGCGATCATCTACAACAACACCGAGGGCGCGCTCAACGGCACCCTGGGAGACCCGTCCGTCGCCAAGATCCCGGCCGGCGGCATCACCCAGGCGGACGGCGAGGCGCTCGCGGCCAAGGCCGCCGCCGGCGCAGTGACCGTCAACCTGGAGATCCGCACCTCCGCGGAGACCCGGCACACCTACAACGTGATCGCCGAGACCAAGGGCGGCGACGCCGACAACGTGGTGATGTTCGGCGCCCACCTGGACTCGGTGGCGGCCGGCCCGGGCATCAACGACAACGGCTCCGGCTCCGCCGGCATCCTCGACGTGGCCCTGAACCTCGCCCACGAGAACGTCAAGAACAAGGTGCGCTTCGCCTGGTGGTCGGCTGAGGAGTTCGGCCTGCTGGGCTCGGAGGCGTACGTCAACAGCCTCTCGGCGGCGGACCTTGCGAAGGTCAAGCTGTACCTGAACTTCGACATGATCGCCTCGCCGAACTACGCCCAGTTCGTCTACGACGGCGACGACTCCGACCAGGTCGGTGCCGGCCCCGGCCCGGAGGGCTCGGCGCAGCTGGAGCGGCAGATCACCGGCTACCTGGACAGCCGGGGCATCCCGCACGAGGGCACCGACTTCACCGGCCGGTCGGACTACGGGCCGTTCATCGAGGTCGGCATCCCCTCGGGCGGTACCTTCACCGGCGCCGAGGGCATCAAGACGGCCGAGCAGGCAAAGGTGTACGGCGGTAAGGCCGGTGTCGCGTACGACGCCTGCTACCACGCCGCTTGCGACACTCTGAAGAACATCAACATGAAGGCGTTCGACGTCAACGTCGACGTCATCGCCAACGCGGTGGGCCAGTACGCCTGGGACACCAGCCTTCTGAGCAAGCCGGTGGCGCCGCAGAACACCGAGGGTTCGGCGGGCAGCGGCGGTGGCCTGCACGAGGGCCACGACCACGAGGTCACCGAGTAACTCCCGGTACACACAGGGGGAGGGCTGGACTGTCCGGCCCTCCCCTTCGATGCAGCGGCGGCGGGAGGCGCAGTCGCTACGGTTCCTTGCGGAGGGAGACCCTGGCGGGTCAGCGCCCTGGCCGCCGTCAGCCCGGACCCCTCCCGGTCCCCGGACCAGCTCTCCGCCCGCTGGCTGCTGGCGCTGGGGGCCCGGCTGGTGCAGGAGGTCGGCGCTCTGCTGACCGGCGCCTCCCGGGTCCGGCAACGTGTCGCCGCCTTCGGTGTCGACGCGGAGGTACGGTTCGCCTCCGCAGCCGACCGGACGGCCTTCGCCGACGAGCCGGCCCAGGCCGTGACGGCCCTCGTCAACCGCTACCACGACAAGTCCGCCCCCGGGGGCCGCAGCCACCGGGTGATCGTCGGGCTCCACCAGATCCCCGCCGCGCCCTCCGGCGCTCCGGGGAGCCAGGCCGAACCACAGCAGAGAACCAGGGGGACACAAGGACACGAATCCGAAGCACGACAGGAGACTTCGCAATGACGCACCCCTTCGAGATCGAGCAGGAGACGACCCTGCCGGCCGACCCCGAACAGGTCTGGGAGGCAATCGCCACCGGACCGGGGATCGACTCCTGGTTCATGGGGCGCAACGAGGTGGAGCCGCGCGAGGGCGGCACAGCCGCCAGGGACACCGGGGGCAACCGGGAGGAGTCGGTGGTCACCGCCTACGAACCCGGCAAACGCTTCGCCACCCGCACGGCCACCGCCGAGGACGGCCGCTTCATGGCCTTCGAGTACCTGATCGAGGGGCGCGGCGGCGGCAGCACCGTGCTCCGCATCGTCCAGAGCGGCGTGCTCGGCGACGACTGGCAGGACGAGTACGACGCGCTGCGCCGCGGCTGGCCCTTCCACCTCCACACGCTCCGCGAGTACCTGGCCCACTTCCCGGGACGCACCGGCGTCCCCGTCTTCGCCCTGGCGCCCTCGGGCGAACAGCCCGCGCAACAGGTCGGAAGGCGCCGAGGCCGCCTGGCAGCAGTGGCTGACCGGCCTCCTCGCCTGACCCCGACTCACCCGGGAGCACGGCCGCACCGTCGGGCAGCCGGATCCGCATCGCCCCCGGAACCGCCGGCCCAGCCGCTCTCCGCTACGGACACCGGCACCTCACCCTCGGGGCACCTGTTCCGTGAACGCGGCCCCAGCGCGCACCTAGCATTCACACCACACATCCAAGACACCGACGCACATCCAAGAACCGAGGAAAACTGCTCATGCGCACTGTGATCAGCACGGCCTTCATCTCACTCGACGGCGTCGTGGAGGCGCCGGGCGGCGAACCCGGCTACCGCAACTCCGGATGGACCTTCAAGGAGGTCGAGTTCGTCCCCGAGGCGTTCGAGATCAAGGAGCGGGAACAGCAGGAGTCCACCGCGATCCTGATGGGCCGGGTCAGCTACGAGGCGTTCAGCCCGGTATGGCCGGACATGGTGGAGTTCGCGCACTACAAGACGATGCCGAAGTACGTCGTCTCCACCACCCTCACCGAGGACAAACTGGTCTCCAACTGGGGCGAGACCACCATCCTGCGCTCCCTCGACGAGGTCGCCGCCCTCAAGGTGACCGACGGCGGCCCGATCATCGTCCACGGCAGCGCCCTGCTGAACCACAGCCTCTCGGACGCGGGCCTGATCGACCGCTACCACCTGCTCGTCTACCCGCTGCTGCTCGGCGCCGGCAAGCGCCTGTTCAGCACCACGGACAAGGACACCCAGAAGCTGAAGCCGGTCGAGCACGAGGTCTACAGCAACGGCCTGCAGAAGCAGGTCTTCGACGTCGTCCACTGACGACGCTCCGGCCCAGGTGCTGATCGCACCGCTGGAGGTGGTGCGGCCGGTGCGGCGTCCGAGCGTGTCGTACTCGTAAGTCATGGTGCGGTCGTTGACGGTTTCGGATGCTCCCCGCCGACGCCCGCCGGCAGCACCGCCACGACTCCCCGGGCCACGCCCGCAACACATCCTGCCGACCCTCGCCGCCACACACGACACTGCCGGTCGTCGGCGGGCGGCTGGAGCCGGCTCGACCAGCGCCAACAGTTCAGGTCGCAGCCCCGTATCCGCCTCGGGGGCTTTCTTGCGCCCGCCGCTGGGGCGGCGGACCCGACCCAGCGGGTCCGCCCCCGCTTCCCACTCGTCGACGCCCTTGCGGACGGTGGTCTCGCCGGCTTCGGCCGCCTGCGCGACAGCCCGGCTCCCGCCCTGTCCCGGGATCCGGGCCCCGGCCCCCGTCAACAGACGGCGCCGGCCCTCGCCCAGGTGCGGAAACAACACCGCGAATCCCACAGGCGCGGTCTCGTCCGGAGCTTCCGTACCGTCGACCAGGGCTACGACCACGGCCTCGACACCCTTGCGCGCAGCTACGGAGTCGATGTGGCCGACCGAGGCCGTCGGGTCGGACGACGGACGGAAACGCCAGGCGACAGAATGAAACGTCAGACGGCGGACGGGGGCGTCATCCGACGGGGCTCGCTACCAGCCGGCCTTTACCCCGTTGTAGGCCTTACGGCAGTCGGCGTTGGTGGCCTCCACGGCGAGCTTCTGCATGGCGTTCTGCCAGACCTTCTTGGCCACCTTCTCCAACTCCCGTGTCTCGGCGGGGATGTTCGGGGCGTACTTCTTGATCGTCCCGATGGCGGAGGTGGTGAACTTGTTGCACGCGGGTCCGGCGGCGTTCCGGTAGCGGGTGTCCAGGTCCGTGGCCACCGCTTGGCCGTTCTTGGTGGCCCAGTTGTTCCAGGCCGCGCACCCCTTCTCGGTGAAGGCCTGCTGGTCGGCCTCGCTCAGGTTCCCGACCTCGTTCAGCATGGCGCTCTGGACCTTGTCGGGGACCGTGAAGTCCGCGACGGGGAACTTGTCGAGGGTTGTGAGCAGCGCCTCCTGACACGCGGGCGGCAGCGGAGCCGCCTGTGCGGAGGCGGGGAAGGCCAGGGCGGAGGCGGACAGGAGAGCCGCGGTGAGGACCGTGCTCCGGACGGTACGCGAAAGGGTCATGGGGATGGTGCTCCTTGCGTGAAGAATATGGTGGTCAGGCGACGAATCAACGCCCGGTTGCAGAACGATCTCCGGCTCCCGCAGGTCACGGCGGCTGTCAGACCAGTCGGCGTGGCCCGTCGGTCAGGTGGGTCGTACGCGCTGTGCGGCTGCGCCGGGCTCCTGCGTGTGCTCGGGCGCGCCCGCGTTCACGCCGGGCCCGGAGTGGTCCGGGGTGCGTCGCTTCCGTTCCGGTGGGAGTGCGTCGCGGGTACGGCGGCGGAAGACCATGAACCCGGCCAGCGCCGCCCCCAGGAGCCAGAGCAACTGGATCGCGAGGCCCTGGGCCACCGGCGCGGTGGAGAAGGCCGCGGACATGCTGGCCTGCACGGCTCCGTACGACGGCAGGAAGCGCACGACGGCGCTGTCCGACCCGGAGCTCGACAGGGGGTTCTGCAGGGCGACGTCGATGATGCTGATCATCAGGATGGCGAACATGCCCTCCACCTCACGGCGGAGCACCGAGCCGAAGACCACTCCGAGCGCGCCGTAGGTCAGGGCGGCGCAGAACAGCGCGGCAGCGAGCATGAGGGGCTGTCGGGGGGACCAGGCGAAGCCGGCGGCGGCCGTGGCGTATGCCGCGGCGGCGGCACAGACCAGGGTGAGCGCGGAGAGTTTGGCGAGGACCAGGTGGTGGCGCGGGTACCCCGCCATGGCCAGGCGCCGGTCGAAGGCACCGCCCGTGAAGGTGGCGGCGAACATCATGAACCCGGCGATCAGGGTGACCGCGTTCAGCGCGCCGGTGATCTGGGTGAGGTGATTGCCGGGCGGGGTCAGGATCTCGCCCGTGGCCCGCAGCCGGAACGGCGCCGGTCGGTCGGGAATGGTCACGTAGGCCAGGGCGATCCACACGGGGATGTACAGCACCACCAGCAGCATCGCGAACCGGTTGCGGGCGTGACCGATCAGCGCGTACCGGGAGGCCGTGGTGAACAGGGACCAGTGCCGCCTCATGCCGCCGCCTCCGAGCACCGGTCCTGGCGGTTCAGGCGCCCGTCCCCCAGGCGCCACAGCTGGTCCAGCCGCTCGATGTCGTACGCCAGGTGCGAGACGACCAGCACCGAGCGTCCGGCGTCGCGCAGCCTTGTCGCCAACTCCCAGAAGCGCAGGTACGTCTCCCAGTCGAAGCCCTGGTAGGGCTCGTCAAGCAGCAGCACGTCCGGGTCGTGCATGAGCGCGAGGGTCAGGTTCAGCTTCTGCCGTGAGCCCCCGCTGAGCAGACCCGCGCGCTGGTCGAGGTACTCGGTGAAGGCCAGGGTCTCCATCACTTCCTCGGCTCGCCGCAGGTCCGCCAGCCCGAAGGCGTGCCGGAAGAAGTCCAGGTGCTGGCGGACGGTGAAGGAGTCGTCCAGGACCACGGACTGCGGGCAGTAGCCGAACCTGCCGCTGTGGTGCACCGAGCCCCGGTCCGGCCTGAGTTCACCGGCGAGGATCCGCAGCAGCGTCGTCTTGCCGGCGCCGTTCTCCCCGACGATCCCGGCGAGGATCCCGGGCCGCAGCCGGAGGTCGACGCCCCGTAGAACGGCGTGCTGCCGGTAGGAGTGGTGCACATCTGTGACGTCCATCGCGCTGCTCCGTCGTGCCAGGTCTTCCGGATGGCCACGGAAGCGGTACGCGTCTTCCGATGGGCGGCGGAACGGGTCCGCCCGTGTCCAACGAGCAGGCAGCGCAACGGAAACGGCGCCAGGAGCGGTTCCGTTCCACGGCGTCAATCCGGCGCACACCGCGTCACACGTGCGGCGGCTTTGCCGGCGGAAACAGGTTTCGGGGCGACCGGGGCGGCTAGCGTGGCCAGGACTGGGAGGGCGGCAGGTCCGCCCGGATTCCGCCCCGGTCCGCGGGTCAGGTACCGGGCCCGGGCGTCCAGGTCCGCCCGTCCTGACACCGTCGCCGTGCCCCTCTGGCGGTCCCGTTCACGTGGATGCCGGAGACGTCACGCACACACGAGGAAGGATCGGTCAGTCATGCGGAGAACATGCGTGATCGGCGCCGGCCCGTCCGGCCTGGCCGCGAGCAAGGTTCTTGCCTCGCGGAACGTTCCGTTCGACTGCTTCGAGGCCGGGTCGGGCATCGGCGGACTCTGGCAGTACGGCAACGACAACGGCATGTCGGGCGTGTACGCGTCCCTGCACGCGAACATCTCGAAGGAGAGCATGTCCTTCTCCTCCCTGGCCATGCCGGAGACCTACCCGGTCTTTCCGCACCACAGCATGGTCCTGGCCTATCTGGAGGACTACGCCGCGTCGTTCGGCCTGCACCGCCACATCGTGTTCGGCACGAGGGTCACCTCGGTGCGGCCCCTGGACGACGGCGGCTGGGAGGTGGTCTGCCGGCGCCGTGGCGGCGTGGCCGAGGAGACGCGGCGCTACACCGAGGTGGTGGTGGCCAACGGGCACCACTGGGATCCGCGCCTCCCGGCCCCCGCCGTGCCCGGCGCCGAGGAATTCGGGGGGACCGCGATCCACTCGCACGACTACCGCACTCCTGACCCGTACGCCGGTCGGCGGGTGCTGGTGATCGGCATGGGCAACTCCGCGTGCGAAATCGCGGCGGAGATCTCGCGTACGGCGGCGCGGACGTTCCTCTCGGCGCGCGACGCGGCCCATCTGTTCCCCAAGACGCTGCTCGGCCGTCCGGCGGACCATCTGGCGTGGAGCCCGCTGTCCGATCTCCCGCGGTTCCTCAAGGATCCGGCATTGCGGCTCCTCCTGCGGCTCACCCGTGGTGCCCCGGCTCGTTACGGGCTCCCCGAACCGGTCCGCGGACCGCTCGCCGGCCACCCCTCCACCTCCGACGAACTCCTCGCCCAGCTGGCCCGGGGCGCGGTCACACCGAAGCCCGGCGTCAGTTCCTTCGACCGGGACACAGCGGTCTTCAGGGACGGCAGCCGTGAATCGGTGGACGCCGTGGTGTACGCCACGGGCTACAGGATCTCCTTCCCCTTTCTGGAACCCTCCGTGTTCGCCGCATCGGACGGCCGCACGGAGCTCTATCTGCGCACGGTCCCGCCCCGCATCCCCGGGCTCTACTTCATGGGGCTCGCGCAGCCCTCCGGTGCGGCGTTCCCGCTGCTCGAACCGCAGGCGGAATGGATCGCCGAGCTGATCGAGGGCGCGGTCGCCCTGCCCTCGCCGACGGACATGACGCGGGCGATCGCGCGCGAGTGGCGCCGCCATCGCAAGACGTACGTGTCCACCTACCGCCACGGGATCGAAATTGACTTCCGCTCCTACCGAAGAGCCCTCCGTCGGGAACGCCGAGCAGGCAGGCGTCGCGCACGCGGCGCCGTCCCGACCCTTTCCGCCGTTGCCGGCCCCGCCCCGGCGGCCGACGCCTTGTGATCCGCTCAGCCAGGTGTTCCACCGGATGTCCGGCACGCACCAGTTGGCCGTGGGGTGGGCGGTGCGCTTCCGTGGGGAGCCGCCCGCACCGGACGCCCTGCGTCGGCACGTACGGGCCAGGCTCGCGGACCTTCCGACGCTGACCCACCGTGTCGAGGAGGGGCTGGGGCCTCGTCCCTGCTTCGTGCCCATCCCGGACCTCGACCTGCGTCAGCATGTACACGATCTGCTCATGACGGATCCCCGGGAGCAGTGGCAGAACTGTCTCCAGGAAGTGCTGATGCGGCCGCTGCCGGCCGCACCCCGCCCGCCCTGGGACCTCTGGCTGATTCACGGGTACACCGGTACCACCGGCCTGCCCGAGTACGTGCTGGTGTTCCGCATCCACCACGCTCTGGAAGACGGCGCGGGGCACCACTACGTACTGCGGACGCTGTTCACCCCGCGCGTCGCACCGCAAAGGCCGCCCGGCGTCCAGGACACGCCTCCGCCCGCCGACAGCGGGGGGCGGGTCTCCTCCCGTGCCGTGCTGGGCATCATGAGCGACGTCGCCCGGAGCCTGCGGGGCAGCGGCACCTGGTCCGTGTTGCGTCGGCCGCCGACGGGAAGGCTCGCCACGGCCGTCGGGACGGTGCAGACCCGGCGGCTGCTCGCTGTCTCCCGGGCCCTCGGTACCGACGTCAGCGCGGTCTTCCTGACCGCGCTGACCGGGGCGATGCGGGCTGTCGCCCTGGCCGAGGAAGAACGTCCGGCTCCTCTCACACTCCTCTGGCCCCTGTCGGTCCGGACCGGTGGCGAACGGGGCGCGGTGGGCAACTTCCTCACCATGGTGCGTCTCCGGCTGCCCTGTGAGGAGCCCCTTCCTCTGCGCCGTCTCGCCTCGTTCTCACGTCAATTGGAGCCCGGGCGCGTCGAGCGCAGGATGCACACCTCCCGCGCTCTCATGCGGCGCGCGCCGCGTCCGGTGAGCCTCGGCACGCTGCGGCTGCTCATGCGTCCGCGCCACGCCTCCCTCACCGGCACCTACTTCCCCGCGGCCGTGCCACAGCCGGTCCTCGGTGAGGCACGGTTGGACGGCGCGCTCGGGCTGGGCGCTCCCCTGCCCGGTCAGCTCTGCCATCTGACGCTGCTCAGGTACCGGGCCGAGTGCACGCTCTCCGTCGTCCACGACACGGCCTTCGCCCGCGGCGCGGACCTCCCGGGGCTGTGGCTGACGGCCCTGGCAGAACTCGAAGCGGTGCTCTGACACAGGCTGCTTGGCCCGGGGCCGCACCCGAGCGATCGGTACGGCCCCCGGCGCCTGCGCGTTCACACCGGCGCAGAGGTTCCCTCCAGTTCACCCACGGCCTGCTCCCACAGTTCCGGAAGCAGCTCCCCGAGCGGAAGAGCTCGGTCAGCCACGAAGGACGACTCGGCCCAGTTGCCGAAGAACGACAGGCCCACTCCGAAGAGGTGCCCGGGCACGAGCAGGGGGAGCAGGGCGACGCCCGTCACCCGGCTGTCCCCCAGACTTCCCTTGTCGGCGACCGGCATGGACGTGGCCATGACGTCGGTGACGCGCGGGGAGAGCATCCTTCGCAGGTACCACTCGGTCGGGCGGTCCGGCATGTAGTGGACCAGGTCCTGAATGGCCTGCCGCCACGCCTCGCCCCGCAGTCTCCGGGTCGTGGCCATGACGTGCTCCAGTCGCCGCAGGGGCGAGTCGCCGTCCCGGGATCCGGTCCCGCGTTCCGGGGCGGTCCGCACGGGCAGCTCCAGCGGCAGGGCGAAGCAGCGGTTGCCCCAGGTCTGTTCCTCGTCCGGGCGGCGTGCGTCAACGGGCAGCAGCGCCGTCACCCGAGGAAGCGGTACGCCGGACCGGTCCGACCAGGCCGACAACGCCCCGGCGAACGCGGCCAGATGGACGTCGTGGGCCGATCCGCCATGTGCCGCAGCGATCCGGCGGAGGGCGTCCGCCGGTACGCGGCCCCGCCACAGCCGCCGCTCTCCCGTGGGGACGAAGGGGACGGCCGGACGGTGGCCGCGAACGGCGAGGGAGCCGGCCAGGAACATCGTGGTCAGCCCGACTGCCGTGCCCACCCGTCGGGGCAGACCGGCCAGGCGGCCCTTCCTCGGCACCGGGCGGGCCGAGGGCTCCCCCTCGCCCAGCATGGCCCGGAAGGTCATCGCGGCGGCCGAACCGTCCTGGCAGGCGTGGTGGAAGCGGTAGCACACGGCGTACTCGTCAGGCACATGGCCGTGGACCAGCCAGATCCCCCAGTAGGCGGCGGGCGCGAACGGCGCGTCGAGCGCGGTGTGCAGGGCGGCGTCCCACCCTGCGGGGCCCTTTGCGACCACCTCGTGGACGTGCCGGTCGACGGTGAAGTCCGCGTCCGGCCGCCACCGGGGGCGCCGTGAGCCGCCCTCGACCCGGCTCATGAGCAGCGGCAGCCGGCCCAGGCGTGAGCCCACGTACGCGCGGAAGTCCGCCAGGCTCGGGGGCGGACCGCTCAGGTACGCGACACCGCCGGCGTCCCAGCGGACGTCGGGGTGGCGGCGCTCCATGCTGAGGAACGCTCGGTCGACCGAGTGGGCGGGGTGGCTGGGGAAGGGAACGGACCGGGCTGACGGATCGGACACGGGCATCGGGGAACTCCAGTTCGTGCCAAGAGACAGGCAGGCGGGGCGAGGCCGGGCGCTCGGCCACCCCGACCGACCGGGACGGACCACCGATCGGAAGGGCCGCCGACCAGTGCGCGTCCGCAGCGACGCCGAACGCGTCACCTCGGCCTGAATAAGTACGGTTTATATCCGGCCGCGGTGAACAGCCGTACTCGCCTGCAGCCCCCGAAGTAAGCGCTCCCCTCCTGCCCCACCGGGCTCGACGCCCGTCACCGCCCGCCGACGGGAACGCGGAGCCGCCCGGGACCGCCTGCCGGCCACCGCCCGCGAGATCACCCGAAAGGGGGATGGCCCTCCGGGCGGCCCGCTCGGTCCCGACTGCTCCCGTTGCGTCCGTACGGCCGGGCGCCCCGGCTCGCGGCGGGAGCTCCGACGAGCCGTCCGGGACACACACGGACCGTGGCGTGGGTACTTCATTCGGGTGAGCCGGTGGGATCGGGTGCTCCATCACCGTCCGCCGTCTGACACTGTGTGCCGTGCGCCAGTGGTCATCAAGCCCGGGAGAGGGCCTGAGCGGCCTCCGGCGGGGCCGGAGGAACCGGAGGGCCGGCGGATGCCCGTTGCACCGGGTCGGCCGGACGAGTTCAGGCCGCGCACGGCGCGACCGCCGGTGTCATGCCACGCCGTGGGACGGCCGGATACATCTCGCTTCCCCAGCCGCCGCAACGGCCCCGGCGTTCACCGCCCTCGCACGCGGTAAGTGGTCCTGTCCCTTTCGGAGCCCTTGGAGCCAAGGTCATGCACGTCGCCCTCACCGGCGCCACCGGATTCCTCGGACTGCGCCTGCTGCGCCGTCTGCTCGACACGCACCGGTCGGTGACGGTCCTGGTCCACGCGGGGTCGGGTGACGCGCTGCACCGCATCACCCGGTTCTTCGCACTGACCGGCGTGCCCGAGCCGTTCGTCGCCGAACTCCCCGACCGGCTGCGGGTGGTGGAGACCGAGTTGGAGCAACCCGGGCTGGGGCTGTCCAGGCGCGCGTTCCAGGAGTTGGCCGACGGTCTCGGCACGGTCTGGCACAGCGCGGGCAGCATCAACCTGGAGGGAGACCTTCCCGAGCTGCGCCGGACCAACGTCGAAGGAACCCGGCATGTACTGGAGTTGGCCGCCGCCGGACGCGAGAGACCCGTGGTCCACCACGTGAGTACCGCTTTCGTCGCCGGGAGCCGGCGTGAGGGGGTGGCGTACGAGGACGAGCTGGACGACGCGTACGGCTTCGAGAACGCCTACGAACGCTCCAAGTACGAGGCGGAGGTGTTGATCCACGCGTGGTCGCGGGAGCACCGCCGCCCGGTCGTGGTGCTGCGGCCGAGCATCCTCGTCACGGACCTGCCGCCGCACCCGGAACTGCCCTCGCATCCGCTTCAGGTCATCGAGCGGATCCTGCGCGACGCGCGACGCACCGCCGGCCCCGGAAGCCCGGGCCACGACGGCGACGGACCCGACGCCCCCCACGGCACCGACCCGGGCGGCCGTCCCCGCGTCCGGTTGGTGGGTCATCCGCACGGCCGGCTGAACCTGATGCAGGTGGAGCACGCGGCCGAGGTCATGGTGCGGCTGGCCGGCCGGACGCCCTCGGGCGGAGTCGACACGTACCACGTCGTCCATGACCGCGACGTGCCCGTGCTGACGATCGCAACCCTGCTGGAACGGCTGGTCGAGTTGTCGATCGACCTGGTCGCCACGGAGCCGGACGACCCGTCGGCGCTGGAGGCGCTGGTGGACTTCTACCCGGGTCTGACGGCCTACCTGACCCACCGACGGCGCTTCGACGACACCCGGGTCCGGGCCCTGTTCGGGTCGTCGGCGGCCTCCGACCGGGTGGACCTCGACTACCTGTGGTCCGGCCTGGTCCCGAGGGACCGGGTTCCCGCCGGGCCGTCGCCCACCGCCGCCCTCCCGTCCGCCCGCTACGCCTGACCCGCACACCTCCTCTCCCGCTGGAGCCCCTCCGTGTCCGTCCTCTCCGCTCCCGTCGCCCCCGCCGCGTCCCCGCCGGTCTTCTCCCCCGAGGAGATCGCCGCCCGGGCCCGACGGATCCGGGAACCCGTACACATCGTCAGCGGGCCGAGCGGCCGTGAACTGGGGCTCGCGGCCGGTCCCGTACCCGACGGCCCGGTGCTCGGGACGCTGCCGCCGCTGTACCCCGAGTGGCTCGGCGGGCGCACCTTCTGCGAGGCGCACGGCGTCCGTTTCCCTTATGTGGCGGGCGAGATGGCGAACGGCATCGCGACCACCCGGATGGTGTCCGCGATGGCCCGGGCGGAGATGCTCGGGTTCTTCGGCGCCGGCGGCCTGGCGTATGCCGATGTGGAGCGGGCCGTGCACGCGCTGGCCGGGGAGCTGCGGTCCCGTTCGAACTGGGGCGTGAACCTCATCCACTCACCGGCCGAACCCGCGCTGGAGTTCCGCGTCGCCGAGCTGCTGCTGCGCTGCGGTGTGCCCCGGATCTCGGCGTCGGCGTTCATGGAGCTCACCCCGGCCGTCGTGCTGTGCTCGGCCCGGGGACTGCGCCGCGGCGCCGACGGCGAAATCGTCCGGCGCACGCGGATGCTCGCCAAGGTCTCCCGGCCCGAGGTGGCCGAGAGGTTCCTCTCGCCCGCCCCGGCCGCGCTGCTGGACCGGCTCGTCGTCCAGGGGAAGCTGACCCCGCAGGAGGCCGGCCTGGCGGCCCTGGTGCCGGTGGCCGAGGACATCACCGTGGAGGCCGACAGCGGAGGTCACACCGACAACCGGCCGTTGTCGGCCCTGCTGCCGAGGATCGCCCTGCTGCGCGACGCGCTGTGCCGACGATTCGGCTACCGCCGACCGGTCAGGATCGGCGCGGCCGGCGGGCTGGGCACGCCGGCCGCGGTGGCCGCCGCCTTCGCCCTCGGCGCGTCCTACGTGGTCGTCGGATCGGTGAACCAGACCGCCACCGAGGCGGGCCTGTCCGAAGAGGCCAAGGAGATGCTCTGCGAGGCGGATGTCGCCGATGTGACCATGGCACCGGCGGCGGACATGTTCGAGCTGGGTGTCACGCTGCAAGTACTGTCCCGCGGGACGATGTTCGCCCAGCGGGCCGGCAGGCTCCACGCGGCCTACCGGGCGCACGGTTCGCTGGAGGAGATCCCACCCGCGGTGCGCGCCGCGATCGAACGGGACGTGCTGCGCGCCTCGTTCGACGAGGTCTGGCAGCACACGCGCGCGTTCTGGGAGCGGCGCGATCCCTCGGAGATCACGCGTGCGGAGGCCGATCCGAAGCACCGTATGGCGCTGGTCTTCCGCTGGTACCTGGGCAGTTCCAGTCGGTGGGCGATCACCGGCGAGGCGGCCCGACGTACCGACTACCAGATCTGGTGCGGGCCGGCGACGGGCGCGTTCAACCGCTGGGTTGCGGGCACGTTCCTGGCCGAACCGGCGAACCGGTCCGTGGTGCAGATCGCGCTCAACCTGCTCGAAGGCGCTGCGGTGCTCACCCGCGCCCATCAACTGCGCACCTATGGAGTTCCGTTGCCGTCCGAGGCATTCGCCTACACCCCGCGCGGGCTGGCATGAGCGGCCCCGGCGCCCCGGAGGCGTCAGCGGCAGCCGTCCGGCCCCGAGGAGACAGCGTGTCCGCCCGCACCCGTGGGCAGGTGCCCATCGCCGTGGTCGGTGTCGGCGCCCTGGTGCCCGGCGCGACGGACGCGGCAGGCTACTGGCGGATCCTGACCGGCGGCCGGGACCTGATCACTGAAGTGCCTGCCTCCCGCTGGCTGGTGACGGACCACTACGACCCCGACCCGGCCGCCCCCGACAAAACGTATGCCCGCCGCGGCGCCTTCCTGCCGGAGGTGGACTTCGACCCGTTGGCGTACGGTGTGCCGCCCGCCAACCTGTCGGCGACGGACACCTCCCAACTGCTCGCCCTGATGGTCGCCGACCAAGTGCTGACCGACGCCGGCGGTCTGTCGGGCATGGACCGGGACCGGGTCGGCGTGGTCCTCGGCGCGGCCTCCCTGGAGCTGCTCCCCCACATGTACGGGCGCGCCCATCGCCCGGTGTGGCTGAAGGCACTGCGGGAGAGCGGTCTCGCCGAGGCCGAGGCGCAGGCCGTGTGCGACCGCATCTCGGCGCACTTCAGCCCGTGGCAGGAGTCGACCTTCCCCGGCCTGCTCGGCAATGTCGTCGCGGGCCGGATCGCCAACCGGTTCGACCTGCACGGCACCAACCACACCACCGACGCCGCCTGTGCCAGCTCCCTGGCGGCACTGTCCACGGCGGTCGGTGAGCTGACGCTCGGGCGGACCGACCTGGTGATCAGCGGCGGTGTGGACACCGGGAACGACATCGGCATGTTCCTGTGCTTCTCCAAGACGCCCGCACTCTCCCGCACCGGTGACTGCCGTCCGTTCTCGGATGCGGCGGATGGCACCATGCTCGGCGAGGCGGTCGTCATGTACGCACTGAAGCGGCTGTCCGACGCGGAGCGGGACGGCGACCGGATCCACGCGGTGATCCAGGGCATCGGCACCTCGTCCGACGGCAGGGGTACGGCGATCTACGCGCCGCTTCCCGAGGGTCAGGCACGGGCTCTGCGACGCGCCTACGAGGAGGCGGGCTACGGTCCGCAGACCGTGGAGCTGGTCGAGGCCCACGGGACCGGCACGAAGGCCGGGGACGCAGCCGAACTGACGGCGCTGCGCGAGGTGTTCGAGGCGTCGGGACGTACGGACGGGCAGTGGTGCGCGATCGGCTCGGTCAAGTCGCAGATCGGCCACACCAAGTGCGCGGCGGGCGCGGCGGGGCTGCTCAAGGCGGTCATGGCCCTGCACCACAAGGTGCTGCCGCCGACCATCAAGGTCGACCGGCCGATGCCGGCGGCCGCCGCCCCGGACGGCCCGTTCTACGTCAACACCGAGGCCCGGCCGTGGGTGCGGTCCGCCGGTCATCCGCGCCGGGCGTCGGTGTCGAGCTTCGGCTTCGGGGGCAGCAACTTCCACATCACGCTGGAGGAGTACGTGCCCTCGGGCACCCTGGCCCGGGTGCCGCCGCGCCATCGCTCCGTACCGAGCGAACTCGTTCTGTTCAGCAGCGCGTCGCCGTCCGACCTGGTGCCGCCGGAAACCTACGGCGACCGTCCGCTGGCCGCGCTCGCCCGGGAGAGCCACAGCGCGTTCTCGCCCACCGATCCGGTGCGGCTGGCCGTCGTCGCCACGGACACCGAGGACCTGAGGGAGAAGTACGCGCAGGCGCTCACGCTGATCCGGCAGCGGCCCGGCACGGCGTTCTCGACACCGAACGGTGTCCGGTACGCCTTCGGGGATCCCGTGCCCGGCCGTCTCGCTTTCCTGTTTCCCGGGCAGGGATCCCAGTACGTCGGTATGGGCGCCGGCCTCGCGATGCTGTCACCGGCCGCCCAGGCCGTGTGGGACCGGCTGGGCGGCACCAGGTTCGACGGGCGGCCCCTGCACCGGGTGGTGTTCCCGCCGCCCGCCTTCGCCGACGAGGAACGCGCGGCCCAGGCTGCGCGTCTGGCCGCCACCGAGTGGGCGCAGCCCGCGCTCGCGGTGCACGCACTCGCCTTGCTGGCCGTACTGCGGGGTCTGGGGCTGCAACCGGACTGCGTGGCGGGCCACAGTTTCGGTGAGCTGGTGGCGCTGCACTGCGCGGGTGCTCTGGACGCCGATGCGCTGGTCGGTCTGGCCCGCAGGCGCGGTGAGCTGATGCGGGACGCGGCCGGCGTACCGGGCGCGATGCTGGCCGTGGCGGCGGACCGCGAGCACGTGGTGGCGGTGCTGGCCGGTGACGAGTTCGGCGACATCTGGCCGGCCAACCTCAACTCCCCGCGTCAGGTGGTGCTTTCGGGTACGAGAGAGGCTGTCGCGCGCGCCGAGAAGGCGTTCGCGGCCGAGGGTGTCGGCACGCGCCGGCTGACCACTTCGACCGCTTTCCACAGCCCGCTGGTCGCCCCGGCCGGTGAGCCGCTCGCCGCGTTCCTGCGCACGGTACCGCTCACGAAGCCCCGGATCGAGGTGTACGGCAACGCGGACGCGGAACCGTACCCGTCGTCGCCCGACGGGGTACGCCGCCGGATCGCCGACCACCTGGCCTCACCTGTGCTCTTCCAGGACCAGATCGAGGCGATGTACGCGGCAGGGGTGCGGACCTTCGTCGAGGTCGGCGCGGGCACCGCGCTGACCGGCCTGGTCGGACAGATCCTGGGTGACCGCGAGCACGCGGCCGTCCCCCTGGACCGGGCGGACCGGTCCGGGGTCAGCACCCTGCACACCGCGCTCGGTGAACTCGCCGTACGCGGTATCTCTCTCGACTTCGATCCCCTCTGGACGCCGTACGCCTCGCCCGGAACCTCAGTGAAGGAGCGCAAGCCCCGGATGACCGTGAAGATCAGCGGAGCCAACTACGGTCAGCTCTACCCGCCCCGCACCGAAGCCGCCGAACCACAGCCGCCCGTGCCCGCGCCGGAACGCAGGCCGGAAGGCCACCCGCATCCCGCCCCCTCGTCCGACATCCTGGCGGTTCCCGTGTCCGCGTACGCACCCGCTCCCGCCCACACTCCGGAGCCGTCGGCCTACGGGACGGCACCCGCCCAGGAACCGGAGCCCGCGTACGGAGCCGAGCCGCCGCACGACCCCGTGTCCGCCTACGACCCCGTGTCCGCCTACGGGGCCGAGCCCGCGTACGGGGCCGAGCCCGATGCCGCCCTCGGCCCCGAGTGGTTCGCCGCGGTGGAGAGCGTCCAGCGGCAGACGGCACAGGCCCACGCGGCCTGCCAACGCATGCTGACCGAAAGCCATATGGCTTTTCTGCGGATGACCGAGACCACCCTGGCCGCGATGCTCGGGGCACAGGGCGCCGGCGCCGTACCCGACGCCCCGGCTCCCCCGGCACCCCTGCCGCTCCCCCGTCCTTCGGCACCCCGGCGGGCCCCGGCACCCGCGACACCGCCCCCGGCAGCGGTCGGCGTTCCCGGGACCGTGCCCGCCTTCGTACCCGCCGGGCCCGGCGAGGCGCCGTCGCCCGCACCGGTCGCCGCCGAGGAACGGGCCCCGGCCGCCGTCCCAGTGGACCCCTCGGCACCGGCCGCCGATGCCGCGCCTCTGTCGGCGCCGGAACTGGAGGAACTACTGCTCTCGGTGGTGGCCCGGCTCACCGGCTACCCGACGGAGATGCTCAACGTGGACATGGAGTTGGAGGCGGATCTGGGAGTCGACTCGATCAAGCGCGTCGAGATCCTGTCGGCCGTACGCCGGAGGGTGGGCGACGTGGCGACGGGAGACATCGGACAGCTCGGCAAACTCCGCACGCTGCGCGAGATCGTCGAGGCGCTCACCGCGGCCGGCCGGCCGGCGGGGGCCCCGGTGCCGGACTCCCCGGCCGTGACCGGGACCCCCGCCGTCCCGGAGATCCCCGCCATGCGCACCGGGTCCGGGCAAAGGACGGCGCTGACGAGGCTGGTGCCGCGCGCGGTGGAGTCACCGGCGTCCGGCCTGGCGACGGCGGGGCTCCTGGACGGGCCGCTCGTGGTGGCGGGCGGGGGCGCCGACGGCGCCGCGATCACCGCCCTCGTCGCGCGGAAGCTGGCGGAGCGCGGCGTGGACGCCACCGCCGTGGCGGAGGTGCCCGAGGACGCGCGCGGAGTCGTGCACCTCGGCGGGCTGACCGGGGGCGGCACGCCGGACGATGCGCGGGAGGTTCACCGGTCGGTGTTCCGGGCGGCGCGCGTGGTGGCGGCACAGGCCGCCGAACGGGGCGGACTGTTCGTGACCGTGCAGGACACCGGAGGCGACTTCGGGCTCGACGGCCACACACCCGACCGCGCGTGGCTGGGCGGCGTCGCCGGTCTGACCAGGACCGTGGCGAAGGAGTGGCCGGGTGTCTCGGTCAAGGCCGTCGACTGCGAGCGGGGCGGTCGGAGCGACGAGGAGGTCGCCGAGGCGATCGTGCGGGAACTGCTGGAAGGCGGCCCTGACCCGGAGGCAGGTCTCCGCGCGGACGGCACCCGCACCACCCTGCGGACGGTACCCGCGCCGGTGATGCCCGGCAGCACCCGGCGGATCACCTCGGAGTCGGTGATCGTGGCCACCGGAGGGGCCCGCGGGGTGACCTCCGCCGCGCTGCTGGACCTGGCCAGGACGCACCGTCCGCGGATCGTGCTGCTCGGCAGGACGGCACCGGCTCCCGAGCCCGCAGGGCTCGCGTCGGCCGCCGACGAACCGGCGCTCACCCGTCTGCTCGCCGAGCGTTCGACCGAGGCCGCGGAGAACTCCTCGCCCGCCCGGATCGCGGCGCGGGCCCGGGAGATCCTGGCCGCGCGCGAGGTGCGGGCAACGCTGGCGGCGCTGGAGGCGGCGGGATCCCCCGTCCGGTACGTCCAGGTGGACGTCCGCGACGGCGACGCCGTCGCCGCCGCACTGCGCGACGTACGTGACGCGTGGGGGCCGGTCACCGGCATCGTGCACGGTGCGGGAGTACTGGCCGACAAGCGGATCGCCGACAAGACCGACGAGCAGGTCGAGCAGGTGATGTCCACCAAGGTGGACGGTCTGCGCGCACTGCTGGCCGCGACGGCGAACGATCCGCTGGACGTGATCTGCCTGTTCTCCTCGGTGGCCGCCGTGTTCGGCAACGCGGGGCAGAGCGACTACGCCATGGCCAACGAGATCCTGGGTCAGGTCGCGTCGGCGGAGCAGGCACGCCGCCCCGGCTGCCTGGTGCGGTGCGTAGCCTGGGGGCCGTGGCGCGGCGGCATGGTCACGCCCGCTCTGGCCGGGCATTTCGGCCGGTCCGGGGTTCCGCTGATCTCTCTGGAGCAGGGGGCGGCCGCTTTCACGGCCGAGCTGGACGGCACAGCCGGTGAGGCCCGCGTCGTCCTGGTGGCCGGGGACGATCCGGCGGCCCTGTCCCCAACCAACAATCCGCGTCCGGCGCAGCTGCTGGTCCGGGCGGACAACCTGCCGCAGCTGGCCGACCACGCGCTCACCGGGGTTCCCGTACTTCCCGTGGCGATGGTCCTGAACTGGTTCGCGGGGGCGGCCACCGCCTGGCTGCCGGGTGCTGGCCCACTCGTCCTGCGCGACCTGCGGGTGTACCAGAAGTGCACCCTGCCCGAACTGGCCGGCACAGGCCACCGGCTCACCGTGCACGGCAGCCGGCGCGCGGCCGGTTCGTCGACAGGGCTGGAGGCGGAACTGCGCGGGGAAAGCGGGGTGGCGCACTTCCGGGCCGTGCTGGACACCGGGGCCGAAGAGCCGGATCCGGCCACGTGGGGCAGCCCGGACGGCCTCAAGCCGCTGGATCGCACCGAGTTGTACGACGGGGAGATCCTCTTCCATGGCCCCCGCTTCCACTCCGTCCGCTCGCTGCACGGTGTTTCGGAGCACGGAGCCGAGGCGATCGTCGCGGGCGTGCGCGTCTTGGAATGGTCCGGTGAGCGCTGGCCGCTCGACCCGGCCGCCATGGACGGCGCGCTCCAACTCGCCCTGCTCTGGGCGCAGGAGGTACTCGATGCGGCGACGCTGCCGATGGCCGTCGCGGAGTGCAGGGTGTACCGGCGCGGCCCGGTGGACAGCACGGTGCGGTGTGTGCTGCGAGCCCGGAAGGTTCACGGCACGGGGGCGCGCTGCGATGCGGCGCTGATCGACGCCGATGGAGCCGTCCGTCTGGAACTGCTCGGCGTGGAACTCGTCCGCCGCCCCTCCTGAGCCCCGGCCCCTTTGAACCAGCCCCGCCCTGCCGTGAAGTGAGACCTGCATGGAATTCGAACCGATCGCCGTCGTCGGCCGGGGCTGTGTGCTGCCCGACGCACTCGATCCGGACACGTTCTGGGACAACATCGCCGCGGGCCGCACCAGCCTGTCGGCCATCCCGGAGGGCCGGTGGCGGCTGCCGCGCCACTGGGCCATGGGCTCGGTGGACGACCACCTCGACCGCACCTGGACCGATGTCGGCGGGTACGTACGGGGGTTCGAGTCCGTCTTCGACCCCAGTGGTTTCCGCATCGCCCCGGAGCGGATCCTGTCGCTGGACCCGCTCTTCCACTGGGTCATGTACGGCGTCCGGCAGGCGCTCACGGAGGCGGGCCGCGAGGGCCCTCTGCCGCGCGCGGGGCTGGTACTGGGAAACCTGTCCTATCCCACGCCCGCAGGGGCGGCTCTTGCCGAGCACGTCTGGCTGTCCGCCCAGCGGCCCCCGCTCCGTGACGCCCTGCTGACGGGAGAGCGCCGGCGGCGGCCCGACGCCCGGAATCGCTTCTCGTCCGGGCTGCCCGCCCACCTCGCGGCCCGAGCCCTCGGGCTGGGCGCGGGCGCGTGGTCCCTCGACGCCGCCTGCGCGTCGTCGCTGTATGCCATCAAGCTGGCGTGCGACCGGCTGCACGACGGCACGGCGGACCTGATGGTGGCCGGTGCGGTCAGCCGGGCGGACCCCCTCTATCTGCACGTCGGCTTCTGCGGGCTGTCCGCGACGAGCCGCACGGGGCGCAGCCGGCCCTTCCACCGGGACGCGGACGGGCTGGTGCACGGCGAGGGCGCCGGGTTCGTCGCCCTGATGCGGCTGTCCGAGGCCCGCACCGCCCATCTGCCCGTGCTCGGTGTGATCCGCGGTGTCGGGTTGTCCAACGACGGGCGCGGCGCCGGGCTGATCAGCCCGGCGGAGGAGGGCCAGGTCCGTGCCATGCGTTTGGCGTACGACGCGGCGGGCGTCGCGCCCGAGACCGTGTCACTCGTCGAGTGCCATGCGACGGGGACGCCGGTCGGGGACGCGGTGGAGGCGCGCGGCATGGCCCGGGTCTTCGGGACCGGTGCCGACGTGCCCATCGGTTCGGTGAAGTCGAACGTCGGGCACCTGCTGGCCTCGGCGGGCGTGGCCGGGCTGCTGAAGGTGCTCGGCGCGCTGCGTGCGGGGATCCGTCCGGCGACGCTCGGCGCAAAACGGCCGCTGGAGGCACTGGAGGGCACGCCGTTGCGGGTGCTGACCGCGCCGGAACCGTGGTCCGGGCCTCGCCGGGCGGCGGTGAGCGCGTTCGGGTTCGGCGGGACCAACGCCCATCTGGTGGTGGACCTGCCGGACGGCGACCCGGTGTCCGCCGTACCGCGGCCGATCCGCCCGGCCGCCGCCGTGCCCGCCCCGGCCCGGGTGCGGGAATCGCCGGGCGGCCGTACACCGGTGGCGATTGTCGCCCTCGGCGCCCGAGTCGGCGACGGGACCTGTACGGAGGACTTCCGGCGGGCGGTGCTGGGCGGTGAGCGACGTGGCCCCGCCCCCGGGATCGCCGTGGAATTGAGGGACCTGTGCTTCCCGCCACTGGCCCTGGAGCGAACGGTGCGCCATCAGCTCCTGGTGCTGGAGGCCGCCCGGGAGGCCGTCCGGTCGGTGTCCCTGCCCCGGGAGCGGACCATGGTGGTCATCGGCATGGGGGTGGACCCCGAGGTGGCCCGGGCGGGCGCCCGCTGGAGGGTTCCCCACTGGCTGGAGCAGGCCGGGCTTGCCGTCACACCCGAGTCGGCGGATCTCGCCCGGGACGCGTTCCTGCCGCCCGTGACCGCGGAGGGGGTGGTGGGCACCATGCCGAACCTGGTGGCGAACCGGATCAGTACCCAACTCGACCTGGCGGGACCGGGTTTCGCGGTCTCGGCGGAGGAGGCGTCCGGGCTGGTGGCGCTGGAACTCGGGGCCCGGGCCGTCCGGTCGGGGGAGGTCGACGCCGCGCTCGTGGGTGCCACCGACCTGTCCTGCGAGACGGTGCATCAGACCGCCCAGCGGGATCTCGGCCGCGAGGACGAACCGGGGGACGCCGCCGTCGTCCTGGTCCTCAAGTCCGTGGACACCGCGCGCAGGGACGGCGACACCGTCATCGCCCTGCTCGACGAGGACACCGCCGGCGCACCCGACGTGGTCATCGGGGACGGCCCTGACGCGGCGTTCGACCCGGCGTCGGCCTTCGGGCGTGCTCACGCCGCGTACGGGCTGGTCTCCGTCGCGGTCGCGGCGCTCTCGCTCCAGCACCGCGCGGTGCCGCGTCCGGGCGGTCCTGCGGATACCGCGACCGTCGCGCACACCGCGAAGGCCGCGGTGACACCGTTGGAAGGACCCACCGCGAGTGTCCGGCTGCGCGCGGGGGACGCCCGGCCGTGGCTGCGCGGCCCGGCTCCGCGCCTGCACGTCTTTTCCGGGGCCGACCGCCGGGAGGTGCTGGCCGCGCTGGAGTCCGGTGCGGAGTCCGACGCCGGACCGGCCCGGCTGGCACTCGTGGCCGACGACGACGCGTTGCCGGGCCGCAAGGAGGCCGCGCGCCGCTGGCTGGCCGAGGGCGGAGCCCGTCCGGCCGATGCGCTGTACCGGGACAGGCCGGTCACGGGGCAGACCGCGTTCGTGTACACCAACGGCTCGGCAGCGTACCCGGGTATGGGCCACGAGCTGATGCTCGCGCTGCCGTCGCTCGGCGCGGCCGTCCGTGCCAGGCACGGGACGATCGGTGCACGACTGCGGTCCCGGGCGGAGCGCGGAGTGCTCGACCAGATCTGGGGTGCCGCCGAACTCGCCGTCCACCACACGGTGTTCACCCAGGAGGTGCTCGGGCTCCGGCCGCAGGCCGCTCTCGGGTACTCCTCGGGCGAGTCGGCCGCCCTGGTGGCGCTGGGTGCCTGGCCGGACGCCGCGGGGCTGTACGACGCCACCCGGGACAGCGGTCTGTTCACGACCGAACTCACCGGCGAACTCCGGGCGGTGCGGCGCCACTGGGAGCGTCTGGGCATCGAGGGCTGCCGCTGGTCGAGCTATCTGGTCAGCGCGCCCCTGGAAGCGGTCCGTGCCGAGCTCTCCGCCGAGGTCGCAGTCCATCTGGTGGCGTTGAACGCCCCCGGAGTCTGCGTCATCGGCGGCGAGTCCCGCGCGTGCGCGGCCGTCGTGGCCAGGATCGGCGCCGCCCGCGCGATCGAGCTCGACTACGACATGGCCGCCCACGCACCGGAGTTGGCGGAGATCCGAGAGGTATGGCGTGCGGTCCACCATCGTCCGACCGTCGACGTGCCCGGTGTGCGGTTCTACAGCGGGGCCACCGGGCAGTCGTACCGGCCGACGGCCGAGCGGGCCGCCGAGGCGCTCACCGCGCAGGGACTGAACACGATCGACTTCGCGGCCACGGTCGAGCAGGCGTGGGCCGACGGTGTCCGGGTCTTCGTGGAGCACGGGCCGCGCAAGCTGTGCACCGGCTGGATCAAGCGGGTACTCGGCGACCGGGACCATGTGGCCATCGCACTCGATGCCCCGGGCGACACCCGGCTGCGGCAGCCCTGCCTGGCAGTGGCCGAACTCGTCGTCGCGGGCGTGCCGGTACACGCCGACGAGTTGTTCGCCCGGCTCGCGGAAGCCGCCACGGAGGTCCCGCGTCCCGGGCCCACCGTCACCGTGCCCGTACTCGCGCCTCCGTGTCTGCCGCCACTGGAGCCGGCCCTGGTAACCCTGCCCCGGGCCCCCGAGCTGGCGCCGGTACCGGACCAGGAGGCCGGCCGGTCCGACGCACCGGGCGGCGCTGCCGTGCCCTGCCCCGGTACCGCGGGGCCGCGCCCCCTGCCGGACGTCCGGCCGACAGGCTCGGACGGGCGCGATCCGCGGGCGGCGGGCGCCCGCGCCGCAGTCCTCCGGCAGAGCCTGCGGGTCGCCGCGCTGCACCAAGAGATCACCGCCGGGCACACCGAGGCCCATCAGCGGTTCCTGCAGATGTCCGCTCTCGCCGTCACCGCGCTGCGGAGCACCGTGCCCGTTCCCGTGCGGCCACCGGGCCCCCCTGCCCCGCGTCCGATCGCCGGGCCGCCGCCGGTCCCCGTACGGCCCACGCCCCGCTCGGCGTTCCTGCCCGCTCCCCCGCCAAAAGCGGCACCCGCACCACTCCTGAGGCCGGGGCCGAAGTTCGACCGCGCCCAGTTGGAGCACCTCGCCTCCCGGGAGATCTCCACGCTGTTCGGCCCGCGGTTCGCCGAGCAGGACGCGTACGCGGTGCAGACGCGGATGCCCGAGCCGCCGATGCTGTTCACGGACCGGGTCACCGGTATCGACGCCGTGCCGGCGGCGCTCGCCGCGCCCGGCCCGGTGCGCACCGACGGGACGATCTGGACGGAGACCGATGTCCGGCCCGACAGCTGGTACCTGGACTCCACCGGACGTATGCCGGCCGGGCTGCTGATCGAGGCGGGCCAGGCGGATCTGCTCCTGCTCAGCTGGCTGGGCGTGGACCTCCTCAACCGGGGGGAGCGCGCCTACCGGCTGCTGGGCTGCGAGGTGACGTACCACGGCAGCCCGCCGGAAGCGGGCGACACCCTGCGCTACGAGATCCACATCGACGGCCACGCGGAGCACGAAGGCGTCCGGCTGGCCTTCTTCCACTACGACTGCTACGTGGACGGCGAACTCCGGCTCAGCGTCAGCGAGGGCCAGGCCGGGTTCTTCACCCCCGAGGAACTGGCGGGCGGCGGAGGTGTGCGGTGGGATCCCGCCGAACGGCCGCCCGGCGACGACCTGCCGCTCGATCCGCCGGCCGTGCGTTGCGGACGGACCCGCTTCGACGCGGACCGGGTACGGGCCCTGGTCCAGGGGCGGCCGGTTGACTGCTTCGGCCCCGGCTGGGAGGCGACGGCGGCCCACGTCCGCTCACCTCGGCTCGACGACGGCAAACTGCGGCTGCTCCACGAGGTGACCGCGTTCGACCCGGCCGGAGGGCCGTGGGGCCGCGGCTATCTGCGGGCCGAGACCCCGCTGTCGCCGGACGACTGGTTCTTCGCGGGGCACTTCAAGAACGACCCCTGTATGCCGGGCACCCTGATGCTCCAGGGCGGTCTCCAGGCGATGGCGTTCTACCTGGCGGCCATGGGCTTCACCGTGAACCGGGACGGCTGGCGTTTCGAGCCCGTCGGCGGTCACCCCTGCAAGACGATGTGCCGCGGCCAGGCGACTCCGGCCGGCCGCCGGCTCGTCTACGAGGTGTTCGTGCGCGGTGTCTCGGCCGGGCCGGTGCCGACGCTGTACGCCGATGTGCTGGGCTCGGTGGACGGGGCGAGAGCATTCCTGGGCCGGGACGTGGCGCTGCGGCTCGTACCCGACTGGCCGCTGTCGCACTGGCGGCGCTCGGGCCCGCCCGTCGTGCAGGGCAGCGGTACACCGGTGCCGCTCCCCCTGCTCGGCGGACTGGCCGGGCACCGGGAGAAGAAGCCGGTGGCAACGGCGGCCGATGGATTCCCCTTCGACTACACCTCGTTGCTGGCGTGTGCCTGGGGCAGACCGAGTGAGGCGTTCGGTACCGCGTACGAGCCCTTCGACAGCACCCGTAAGGTCGCGCGGCTGCCCGGTCCCCCCTACCACTTCATGAGCCGGATCGTCTCGGTGGACGGTCCGCAGGGCGGTATGCAGGAGGGCAGCAGTGTCGTCGCGGAGTACGACGTGCCCGCGCGGGCCTGGTACTTCGAGCAGAGCGGCGGCCGTACGATGCCGTTCGCGGTCCTGATGGAGATCGCGCTGCAACCCTGCGGGTGGCTGGCCTCGTACGTGGGCAGCGCGTTGACCACCGACACGGATCTGCTGTTCCGCAACCTCGACGGGGCGGGAACGGTCACCGGTGAGGTCACTCCGGCGACGGGTACGGTCCGCACCCATGCTGAACTGACGCGTGTCTCCCGGAGCGGGGACATGATCATCGAGTCGTTCCGGGTGAGGTGCACGGCCGATGGCGTGCCGCTGTTCGAACTCTCCACGGTCTTCGGCTACTTCCCGCAGTCGGCCTTCGACCACCAGCAGGGCCTCATGGCGTCGGCCCAGGACCGGGCCCGTCTCGACGAGCCCTGCGACCGTGTGGTCGATCTGACCGCCCGGCCCGCTCGCTACTGCGCCGGGGAACCGCGGCTGCCTGGCCCCATGCTGCTGATGCTCGACCGGATCACCGGTTCCTGGCCGGACGGGGGCAGCATGAGGCTCGGGCGACTGCGGTCGGAGAAGGACGTGGTCCCGGACGAGTGGTTCTTCCGGGCCCATTTCTTCCAGGACCCGGTGCAGCCGGGGTCGTTGGGCGTCGAGGCCATGTGCCAGCTGCTCCAGTGCCACCTGCTTGAGCGCGGCGCGGCGGACGGCATTCCACGCCCCCGGTTCGAGCCGGTGCTGCCCGGCCGCGAGACGACCTGGACGTACCGCGGCCAGATCACCCCGGCCAACCGGCTGATCCGGGTGGACATGGACATCGTGGAGAGCGGCACGGACGCGCGGGGGCCCTACGCGACGGCGGACGCGTCGCTGTGGGGCGATGACACGTGCATCTACCGGGTGCGCGGGCTGGGCATGCGTGTGGTGTCCGACACGGCTCCCGGCCCCTCACCCGCTCCATGACGCGAGTGCCCGGTCGAGGGCTGGGCACTCACCCGTGGCGCCCGCACCGCACCTACTGCAACCGTGCTCGGCGATTCCGCCTACGACAGCGTCGACCTGCGGATGCGCCTTGAGGCCGACGGCCACACCCTGGTGATCAAACCGCCGCCGATACAGCAGGCCGTCCCCGGCGGCTTCACCATCGACGACTTCCGCATCGGCCCAGCGGCCGGCACCGCGACCTGCCCGGCCGGACACACTGCAAACCTCGGACAGGTCACAGCGGACGGCGCCCGCACCTCCCAGTTCAAGCGCGTCTGCACCGACTGCCCGCTGCGGGAACGCTGCACCACCTCCAAGTCCGGACGCACCCTCAACGTCCCCCGGACGACGACGGCCGCGGCGTCGACCTCCACCCCGTTCGAAGCGACGGCGCTCTCCCCTCTGTGAACCGCGTTCTACCCTCCGATAGGCAGCTGACCTGCAAAGAAGCGGCGCGGTTCGACCCTCAGGCGAAGAAGGCGGGGTTTTCGGTCACCCACCGCATCCAGGCGGCCGGCCCAGCGCGTCGGACGCCCGGCACCACCGAACGGGCAGGACCTTGACCTGCGTGTGAGAATGGGGTACTGGATCACAGTCCGGTGTCCGAGGCCCGCCCGTCGCTGCATGGGAAGGCGGGCGCACCACCTTACGTCCCCTCCCCCTGATCCCATCGACACGCTGGGAGGCTCTCTGTGAGCGAACGTCTCAATGCGTGGCCGACGCTGGTCCATGAGGACCTGGCGCCCATGGTTGACTACGTGAACAGAGTGGTACAGGTCGCAGGCAAGTACACCCTCGACGAGCCCTTCGAAGTCGGCTGGGGAAACATCGTCCTCGATGTCACCCCCCGGGGGCTCAGTACGCCAACCCTCCGGCAGCGAGGCGTGACCTTCGCGGTGCGCTACAGCCTGCTCGACGGTGGCGTGGTCATCGAGGCCGACAATGGCTCGCGGACGGTGCCATTGTCCAAGGGATCAGTAGCCACGTTCTACGCGTCCTTCTGCGATGCGGCGGACGAGCTCGGCATACACCGACCGCGCAGCTCGTTGATCTGCGAGATTCCGGATGCCCCGCCGCGCTTCGAGGACGATCACGTCGAACGCACCTGGGACGGCCACGCGGCCCGGCTGATCTGGACAGCGTTGAACCTCGCCGCTGACGGGCTCGAGGCATGGCAGGCCCCCTTCCTGGGACACCGCCCCCGGGTCGGTGTGATGTGGGGCGGCTTCGACCTGTCCGCCACGCGTTTCCGGGCGCAGCCCACCACGCCGCCGCCCCACCAGCCGCCGTTCATGCAGAACGCCCAGCTCGACGCGTACGTGTCGGTGGGATTCTCCTTCGGGGATGCCAAGGACCCGAACGTCGGCATGTACGCGTACATCTGGCCCCAGCCGGACGGTCTCGAGGGCCGGTCCTGGGGTGTTGAGGGCGCCACTTGGCATCCCGACGCTGGTCTGGTTCGTCTGCCCTGGGCCAAGCTCAGGCAGACAGCGGACCCGCACCAGGCCATTGTGGCGTTCGGTGACGCCGTCTACGATGCCGCCGTCGAGACGGCAGGCTGGCCGTCCGACCTCGTCGGACCTCGTGTCGAGGGTTGGTACATGAGCAGGACACCGCCCGCGCTCGTCCAGCACCAGCACGGCTGACTCAGGTCGAGATTCCTGACTCGGAAGTCAAGGAGCCTGTCTCAGTAACGGCCAACCCGTCCCCGTCTCGTGATCTTTCGCACGGGATGATCTCGGTATGTGTGGTGAGGAGAGGATGGGCTGTTCGTGGTAGAGCCGGTCGAGGCGAAACGGCGACAGGACCGTCCGGCGGCGGTGGACAAGACCTTCCGGGCGTTCGACCCTCATCAGGTCCTGCTGCTGCCACCATCGCTGGACGACCGGCTGCCCGAGGACCACCTCGCCCGGTTCGTCACGGACCTGGTCTACGAGGTTCTCGACCTCTCCCCAGTCCTTGCCGACTACACCGAAAAGCGCGGCTACCCGCCCTACGACCCCAGGCTGATGCTGCGACTGCTGATCCACGGCTGGACCACCGGCATCCGCTCCTCCCGGGCGATCGAGCGCAAATGCGTCGACGACGTCGCGTTCCGGTTCCTGGCCGCCGACCAAGCCCCGGACTTCCGCTCGATCACCCGCTTCCGCCGCCACCTTCACGCGCTCGCCGATCTGTTCACCGAGTCACTGCACCTCGCGCAGAAGCTGGGCATGGTCAAGATGGGCCGCGTTGCCCTGGACGGCACCAAACTGGAGGCCAACGCCTCCCAGCACAAGGCGATGAGCTACGGCCGTCTCGTCCACAGGGAGAAGCGGATCGAGGCCGAGATCGCCCGCTGGGAGGCGAAGGCCGCCGCCCTGCTCGTCGATGCCGAGGCCACCGATACCGACGAGGACGCCAGGTTCGGCGTCGACGGCAAGGACACCGACCTGCCCGCCGAACTCGACCGCCGCGAGAAGCGCCTGGCCAGGCTGCAAGCCGCACGCCTTCCCCGACGAGGCCCGGCTGGCGCGGCGCTGCGCCGGTGGGCACGATTGGAGGTGGACCAGCTGGGGCTTCACGCGCGTCGTTGTTCGGCCAGATGCAGGGCACTGCGCGCAGACCCGGCGTAAGTTCTCCGGACGCAGCGTCCTCACCCGACCAAGCTCCAGGGCGTTCCAGTTGCGCTGGACAGGCAGTGAGCCGAGCTCATTTTGTCGCCGAACTGCGGACTGTCCGGTCGGCCCTGGCAGTGGGGCCGTTCGCCTTTGTCGGCGGTGCTGGTGCCGGGGTGTGATGGACAGGTACCGGGGCGAGAGGCAGGACGTAGGGCTGCAGGTCGCCAGTCCGGAAGCGCAGAGGTGTGCCATGGATCATTCCGCCGGGACAGGACCGGTTCGCCGCTTGACAGCGGCCCTGTTCGCGGGACTCGAACCGGCGCTGCTGACCACTGCGGCAGCGGCCCTTGCGGCCGGTGGTATGGCCTGGGTCGTCGGCGCCGGCAGCCTGGCTGACCTGTTCTGGGGCCTCGGCACCGTGTCTGCGATCGTCCCAGCGGTGGGGTGGGTTCTGGCGGCGTTGCACCGCGGTCACGCGGGCGTGGACCTGATCGCCGTCCTGGCCCTCGGCGGCGCCCTGGCCGTGCGCGAATACCTGGCGGGTGCCCTGATCGCCCTGATGCTCACCACCGGGCGCACCCTCGAATCCGCCGCTCAGCGGCGGGCCTCCCACGACCTGCGGGCCTTGCTGGAGCACGCCCCCCGCACGGCCCGTCGACTCACCGACGCCGAGGTGCACACGGTGCTGTTGGCCGAGGTAGGCGTCGGTGACCTGCTCGTGGTGGGGCCGGGCGAAGTGGTTCCGGTCGACGGCCGCCTGGAGAGCGCCGCTGTCCTCGACGAGTCGGCCCTCACCGGTGAGCCCCTCCACATCGAGCGGGCGCCGGACGAAGCAGTGCGCAGCGGGGTGGTCAACGCAGGCGGTGCCTTCGAATTGCGGGCCACCGCTACCGAGCAGGACAGTACCTACGCCGAGATCGTGAGACTGGCACAGCAGGCCGGTGCGGAATCCGCCCCCGTGGTCCGCCTGGCCGACCGGTATGCGGCCTGGTTCCTTCCCCTGTCCCTCGCGGTGGCCGGGCTGGCCTGGCTCCTGAGCGGCTCCGCGGTCCGGGCGGTCGCAGTCCTGGTGGTCGCCACCCCATGCCCCCTGCTGCTGGCCGCACCGGTCGCGATCGTCTCCGGGCTGTCCCGCGCCTCCCGTCTCGGTGTGGTGATCCGCGACGGCGGCGCGCTGGAGAACCTCGGCCGCGCCCGCACTCTGCTGCTTGACAAGACCGGCACCCTCACAGGTGGCCGTCCGCGCGTTCTGGACATCGCCGCCGCACCGGGGTGGAAACCCGCGGAGGTACTGCGTCTGGCGGCCTCGGTCGACCAGTACTCGCCGCACGTGCTGGCCCACGCCATCGTCGACGCCGCCCGGGAACGCGGGCTGGGCCTGTCGGTGCCGTCGGACGTCACCGAGGAGCCGGGCCGAGGTGCCTCGGGCGCTGTGGACGGACACCGGCTGTCTGTCGGCCGTATCGACACCCCAGATGTTCCCTCGGCCTGGGCCCGGGCGGTGGACAATCGCGCGCTGCTCGATGGCGCGGCGGTCGCCTGGCTGACCGTCGACGAGCACCTGGCCGGCGCCATCCTCCTGCGTGATCCCATCCGCCCGGACGTGCCCAGAACCCTGCGACACCTACGCACAGCCGGCATCGAGCGGATCATGATGCTCACGGGCGACCGTGCCGAACCGGCCCACGAAGTGGCAACCGTCCTCGGCCTCGACGGCGTTCGGGCCGAACTCGACCCCGCGGACAAGGTCGCCGCGGTCCGCGCCGAACGCGGCCGGGCCATCACCGTCATGGTCGGCGACGGGGTCAACGACGCCCCCGCGCTCGCCGCAGCGGACATCGGGGTCGCCATGGGCGCCCGCGGCTCCACCGCCTCCTCCGAGGCCGCCGACATCGTCTTGACCACCGACCGCGTGGACCGCCTCGCCGACGCCGTCGCCATCGCCGGACGCGCCCGGCGCATCGCCGTACAGAGCGCGCTGGGCGGCATGCTGATGTCGATGGCCGCCATGGCCGCAGCCGCCGCCGGCCTGCTCCCGCCCGCCGCCGGCGCCCTGCTCCAAGAGGGCATCGATGCCGCGGTAATCCTCAACGCCTTGCGCGCCCTGCGCGTTGACCAGGCAACGCGACCGACCCTCACCCCTGCTGCTGAAGCCCTCGTTCACCGCTTCGCAGCCGAACACGACGACTTGCAGGATGTCCTCGACGCCGTACGCGACGCCGCCGACGGCCTCTGTGACAGCCCCGGCCCCAAGACCCTGGCGGCCGTCGAAGAGACGCACCGGCTGCTCACCGAACGGCTCCTTCCGCACGAGTACGCCGAAGAACACCAGCTCTACCCCGCACTCGCCCCAACGCTCGGCGGCCCCGAGGCCACCGCCACCATGAGCCGCGCCCACACCGAGATCGAACGCCTCGCCCGACGCGTCGCCACCCACCTGCGACTGGCCCACGCCCGCGGTGGCCTGGCACCCGATCAACTCGACGACCTGCGCTCCTGCCTCTACGGACTGCACACCGTCCTGCGACTGCACTTCACCCAGGAAGAGGAGAACTACTTTTCACTGGCCCCGTGACACGCAGACAGGCACGGGCACCCGACGGATCGCCCCTGTTCATTGGGGTCATCTTCCGTCCGTCCGGCACCGCGAACCGCCACGCCGGTGCCACAAACTCCGCAGGTGCTCCCACCGTCCATGGGATGCCGGTAAGAACCGTCTAGCGGCAATACCGGTGACTTTGAGGGTGTCGGTTCGTTGTGTTGAGTGTGCCAAGGCCGGGACAGGTGAAGTCGGTCGGGGGCGAGCGGTTTTCGGATCGCATCGCTCTCGGAGTGTTAACGCGTGCGTTTACGCCTGATCTGGTGGACGAGGTGGTGGCGGGGTGCGGGCGTGTTGAGCAGCGCC